>JAHEMZ010000053.1 GCA_024643385.1 Flavobacteriaceae bacterium
ACTTTTGTCGTCACTACCGCCACCAATTGATCATTCTCTTCGGCATTCAGATTGTAGGCGACCGTTTCCAATACATAATTTGAATAGGTTCTTGTCGAGGTCGACATAGGAATATATCCTCCAAATGAATCATAATAAGATCCATATGCATAGGGATGTGAGTAATAATTATAGAATCCTCCGTAATAGCCCGGATAATAATTATTATAGGTAGCTCCTACATAAATACCACTTGAAGTGGTGCGCGTTACTTGACTTTTATCCTTCACCACCATCAGAACGATCGCATCATATCCCTCACTATCCAGTATGGTTCTGATCAACGTAAGACGTTCTTCGGTCATTTCGAGATCCTTATTGAGCATCGGCATTCTGGTAAAACTGGAGGTAGCTCTTATGCCTCTGGCCTTCATCTCATTTGTAAACTGATTTTCAACAGCGATCCTTGCATAATTATCTGCGGTTCTGGCAATGACCAAAACATTACTGTCTTTAAATTTATCTACTGTGGAAGCATCTGCCTTCCAAGAATCAATTACGTTTACTGTAGACGAACAACTCTGCATCAAAATAGCGGTCATAAAGACCAAAAACAATCGAATAATATCTTTCATATATGGCATTAGTTAATTAGTTACTTTTCAAAGGGATAAACCACATTCCAATCCTTTTCCATGTCTATAATGGTCCAACCCTTGGTTTGTCCTTCATCCAGTCCCTTATCCAGTCTTCCCACTGAAGAAGAGCGATCATAGGCCCATTCACGGATGGAGTCTGTGTGGTGCAGATACAACTGAAAACTAGGATACGAATTACTGTCAGCCCATCGCAACATTTGCAGATCTCCGTCTGAATTTCCAGACGCAAAAATAGGCTTTCTGCCTATATATTGATTAATACCTTCCGGTTTACCTTCTTTGTCGTCGATAAAATTAAGTTCAGGCAACCTTCTGATCACAGGATTCCCCTCGTTGTAATCGTATTTGGTTTTAATACTGCTTCCAATTACCTGATCCTTGGGAATTCCATATACTTCTTCGACCCAAGGTCGCATAAATTCAATTCCTCCTCCGGATACAATAAATACTTTGAATTCATTGGCTTTCAAATACTCGATCAACTCTAACATAGGCTGATAAACCAATTCTGTATAAGGTCTATTAAAACGCGGGTGTTGTGCGGTTGTTAGCCAATCCTTGACAATGGCCTCAAATTCATCCACTGTCATACCGCCATGAGTCGCCATTACTATCTCAAGGATCCCATGTTCCCCAAAAGAAGCGAACGTCTTCATATCATTCTCCAGGATCGCTTTATAAGGTTGTTGTTCTTTCCATTCCGGATGTTCAGCAGCCAATGCCCTTACCCTATCAATGGCAAAGAATAATTGAAAATACAATGGCTGTTCAGACCATAAGTTACCATCATTATCGAATACGGCTATACGTTCAGAAACAGGAACAAATTGTTCTCCTTCCTGTGTAACGGCCATCACGTAATCTGTGATTGCTTTTTTGGCACTACCCTCATTCCAAGAAGGCAACATATCAATCTCTAAGTTTTTTACCGCAGAATTATCCTCAATAGGAGCGTCTTTGACCACCTTTTTACACGAAACCGCAGAAGCAAGAATGGCAAGTGTCAAAATAAAATAAATAGTTCGATTCATTATTAATTGTTTAAAAGTTATCGTTAATAAAAGTCTTCATTTTCAATAATTGTTAAAGTGTTTTGCTCACTCCAACAGTAACTGACCAGCTACTGTACTCTTGCTTAAAATCATAACTGAATGCAGGGAATAGTCCCCATTCGTTCCCTAAATCAAAAACGTAATCTATACTTGAACGAAAGATGACAAGATTCTTGTTCTTTTCAAATTCCACCCCGGGTCCTGCCAAAAGGCTCCATCCTTCAGCAAATTCATACCCTGCTAAAATTCCGATAATTAGCGCTCTGTCTCTTTCTAATTCATTTTCCTTAAAATTGACCAAATACTTTGCAAATTCATAATCCACTACTAATCCTAGTTTCCATTTTTCTTTAAATAGAATAAAATAATCAACTCCTACGGTAGGGACAAATAAGGCATCCGTTTTCTTTCCTTCTTCAAATCCCGAAGGAATATGGGTATATCCAACTAGAAGTGCCAATTGATGTTTTAATCCTGATTCGGTTTCAGATTCTTCTTGGGCATTCAAACCCATCCATAATAAAAGGATAGTTACAAGAATTCCGTATTTTTTTATCATTAGTTTAAAATTAATCGTTTGCATCACGAACGCAGCGAAACCCAATATGTTCCATGGAAGTATCCGGCGTGTTCCTCATTCTTCTCGCATTTCTAAAACCCGAGCACCAATCATCATTACACAGAAAACTTCCTCCTCGTATGGATTTCTTTTTCTCGTCGTTATTATACAATTCAAAACTCTCTTGCGGGCCCTGCGGATCTATCGCTATACCACCTGCTTGTGAGAGTTCATAATAATATTTTCCACTGTACCAATCGTTGGTCCACTCCCAGACGTTGCCCGCCATATCGTATAAGCCATATCCATTGGGAGGAAAGGATTTCACAGGAGCTGTTCTTTCAAAACCATCGCTTGCGGTATTGCTATACGGAAATTCTCCCTGCAAATAATTGGCATAATATTTCCCGCTATTTGTTTTTTCATTACCCCATGGATACATGGCTTCATGTATCCCACCCCGCATGGCGTACTCCCATTCGGCCTCCGTTGGGAGCCGTTTTCCGGCCCATTTGGCATAGGCCATTGCATCATACCAACTCACATGAACCACCGGATAATTGTCCAAACCATCGATGGTACTACCGGGGCCTCTCGGATGACGCCAATCAACCTGCGGCTTGAAACTCCACCAATTACCGAGGTTATCTCGCGAAGCACTTTTCGGTGCATACTCAAACACAAGGGAAGCGGGTTGTAAGTTCTCTTCCGGGGGTTTAGGAGTATCCGGAGGAAGTTGTTTTTTCATTTCTTCCCAATCGATGGGCCTTTCCGCTACCGTAATATATCCGGTGGCTTCCACAAAAGCCTTGAACTCGGCATTGGTCACTTCATGTTTATCCATCCAAAAATCACTCACCTGAACCGAATGCTTTGGAAGTTCATCCCCTTGGGGAAGAGCCGTTTCCGGCATATCCTCAAAACCCGGTGGTCGATCCCCTCCCATTTCAAAGACCCCTCCCTGAATCTTTACCATCGCATCAAAACTATTGGTCTTATCCGGGTCAGGTGCGATAGAATCGATAGCACCCAAATACGATTTATTAAGATCGCTCTCCCCCATTAAAACTTTGGTTCTTGACACAGAACTACAAGATAAGGACTCTTGATCCACGCCATTAACATTTTCAACAGCCTTGTTCTTACAAGAAAATATAAAGCCTACGCTAAAAATTATCAGGACTATTTTAAAGGGTTCGAACATTCATTCCAAATTTAATTCTTTCTCTAATTCCATTTCTTTTTCGATACCTTTTTGCTATCCTCTTCTTCCACCACCTCCTCTAAAGGAACCGGAAGAAGGTCTCGAAGCCGGTCGACTAGATGGCATGGCTGAAGGTCGACTGGTAGGTCTGGCTGCAGGACGACTCGATGGCGCGCTTGGTCTTGTGGTTGGGCGCGTATTGGGCGTATAGGTTGGTCTCGTACTTGGATTTGTCGATGGCCTGGTATTCGGTAAACTCGATGGTCTTGTCGTAGGATTATTGGCCGGTCTGGTGTTCGGCAAACTCGATGGTCTGGTCGTAGGATTATTAGCCGGTCTGGTGTTGGGCCTTGTCGAAGGCCTAGTAGTAGGTCGGGTAGAAGGTCTTGTGGCAGGATTTGTCGAAGGTCTAGTTCCAGGTCTGGTTGATGGTCTGGTTCCAGGTCTGGTCGCCGGTCTGTTATAATGATTCACTCCGCTTCTCCCTCTATAGATGGGATGCGAAGGTTGACGGTATCGATTCCCATAATAATAGGGCGGGCGGTAATATGGGGGACCCCAGTGATGATAGCCATGACCCCAGTAGGCATGACCATACCACCCATACGGTGATCCAAAACTAAATCCGAAGCTCCAACCATAATAGGGGTTGTATCGCACCGAAAAACCGTAGGAATAATGGTGATGGTAATAATGACCCCCATACCATGGGTTGTAATAAAATCCGGTGCCATAGACAACGGTTGGACCGTACACATAGGTACCATAATATCCGGGCGTATACCCTACATAAACGACTGTTGGAGAAGTTTCATAGATATATACATACTTGGTGTTATATTTAGGATTATCGGCAGGGATCTTATCGATCTCCTCAGGTCTGGCATCCGCCACTACCCAAGGTCCATTGGGAGTCGTGGATTTGAACCATACTGCGTTATCACAGAGATAATAATCTTTCTTATCCTTGAACACACTACTTTCTGTGTTTACTGCATACTCCAACTTCAGGCCTTCAATTTGTTTGAATTCCGGGTTCCCGTTGTACTCCACGGTCGTCGCTTTGGTATCTCTTTTTACGGCGGCCGTTTGAGGGATTTGAGCATCATAGATGGCATCCTTAGCCTCTTTGGTTCCTGCGATACTACTCAACACATTTCCTTTCTTACTATCCTTGTCAATGGCAAGGAAATCATCAGGAAGATCCACTGAATCCACAAAATTCCAACCCTCTTTAAGTTCCTTGGTCTTAAACCATCTCCCCGAAAGTAATACATAATACGTTTGGGAGGTGATATCCATAAAAATATCACTTGTCGTATTTTCAACGAACAACAGGTTAGTTCCTTGTAAAGGACTGTAATTGGGCTCTCCCTCAAAAACAATTAATTCGGTAGGTTCTGTTACGATCTTGATCGCAGGAGGATTCCCGGAATAGTCCTCTTTTTCATCATCTGCCTTTTTTTCAGGCTCAGCTTTTTTAGCAATGGATTTTATTTTCGATGGTATTTTGGAAGCACTTTTCCATGGGCCCATGGCGTCTTTTGACTCATACCAAAATTCACCCCCTTTTAAATATACGTTATTGGATTTCTGATCTTTAATGATAAAAGCTCCTGTGTTCTCGACCAATTCAAAGCCTTTTTCCACTTCCCTGAATTTAGGGGTTCCGTCTATAAGAATGATCGCCGTTGGTTCTTGTGCATAAATGATTTTTGGAGCCGTGTTATTCAAATCTGAGGTTGTTACACTAACCTCTTCCAATTGGGCTAACAAGTCGTCCAATGGAAATTCAATATTCCATTTTGGAAATTCCTTATTGATGAGTTCCTGAAACTTAGCCTGCTGCTCCTTTGTCACATCTTCTGCATACCTAATTTCATCGATCTTAACGGAGGCCAATGAGGCTATCCGGCTATCGCGATCCACATCCAGTAGGGACGTTGTCCATAACATTCCAAATTTCGGTTCTTGATCCTTTTCCTTTACGGCAAAGGCAATATTCGACTTCAAACTATTATCGAGATAACTGGCATTTTCAGGCTGATACAGTGTTATTGTATAATTTTTGGTAGTGATATCTTTAGGCCAAATCGGAGTTTCTGCATCTTGTGAAAAAACAGGTGAAGAAAAAATTATCAGTGTTAAAAGTGCAAGAATGACACCCCTTTTAAAATTATTCATTATAAAATATATTTAAATTAGTTTTACAATAATTGATCAATTAGACAATTATCATTCCATAACCAGCATTTGCCAGTATTAGTTTTTCATTGATTATTGATGCTTTCAGGGTTCAAGTATTAAATTTTAAAGACTAACCCTAAAGAGTTCTCCCAATGTACGGTGGGTACATAAAATGAAGCTCCTGCGCCACAACCTCCACCGGCAGTGCCTACACTACAGAAAAAACCGCTCCCACCAAATACCATGGGCATGATCAGATTGGAATGAAACCTAAGTCCTATGTGATCTGAAAAGAAGAACTTCACCCCACCACCAAAAGATCCTGAAAAAGCCCATACATCATTTCTGTTGTCTTTGTTAAAATACCTTGAGGTTCCCAAAGCTATCCCTGCAAAGGGCTCTGCTTTCCCCTTCTTTAAAATTCGTTGAAAACCTAATTGATAATGTTCAATGCCAATATCAAAATTGTAGGTCTGACCATTTGGATAATAATATTCCCTTACGGTATTGTTGGAACGTTTATAGGTGACTTCCACTGTGGAGTAGTCGTCCAAATTAAAACCCACGATCGCACCATAGGAAATGTCGTCGTTCACTTTAAATGTAGAAGTATAACTCTCCACCCTACCATTAAAGGTAAATCCGAATATGGGTGTCACTTCGATGTTTCCTTGAGCGTAAATGCCTGATCCGGCCAATACGAAAAAGATCAATACTAAAATTCTTCTCATTTTATTATCATTTTATTTAGTCCCCAGGATGACATTATCTTTAAATAACGTATTCACCAATTTTTTGGCGTATTCTTTTGCCCCAACCTTATAGGAAGCGGGATCTGTGACGCCGGATTGTCCTGTCCAAATCAATGATTCTTCTTTTGAAGATGCTTTCGCATCAAACAAACTGGATTCCACCACATAGGTGTTTTGTTGTCTGTAATAATCTGCGGAATATACATAACCGTAACGGGCGTATGCATATCTACCGTATCCATACCTGTAAGGTCCTACAATTGCGGTCCCTCCGGATTCTCTTACTTCTTGGGAATTCACATCAATAAGGGAAGCCACAATCACTCCGTCATAATTTCCACTCTTTACCACCTCAATGATCTGTTCTTCGGACATCTCTGATATTTTCTTGACCGGAGGCAAAACCACTATGCTAGTTTCCGCATAAACTCCTTCATCGGCAAGGGTTTTTACTACGGTATTTTCAAACGAATTTCGAGCCTCTAAAGAAGTAAAGGCTCCAATCACCAAAATCTTTTTGAAAGAACGTGTTTGATAATCCGGTTTGGTCCATGTGTCTTTCATGGTTGGACTGCATGAAAGAAAAAAAGAGGTCATCAGGATAAATCCTAACCATTTAGTTGTTTTCATAATAATGCAATTTTTATAGCATTCAAAGATACAACAGCTTACTAGTTAGAAAAATAAATAGACAAAGAAATTACGTGTTCAATCGATAACAAATTCTCTACAATAGGACCTATAGTACTGTATTTGTGTTATTTAAAAATAATTCCCTTTTAAAAATCCAATCAGATCCAATTTTGGGCGCCTTTCCCATAATTCTTAAGGCATATATTAAAAGCCTTTAAAGTAACGTCAAGTTTTTTAACCGATTCTTTGGGAACCAGCCTAATTTCACCCGCATCCGGGCGTGGTGCATCAGGAATAAAGACTGTACACATCAATTCCGTTTCTTCCACAAGAAACCCAAGGTTCCAGATCTCTTCATCCTTAACTGCCACCGGGATCATACTTTTCCCCGTTGAGTCTCCCACTGCATCCGCGGTCATGGCTTTAATTAATGCATATCCCGGCACGTAAACTAACACCTTATCCTCTAAAATTGAGATCCAACCTTTTACTCTTTTCGTTCTAAACATCAAACCACTTAAAAAGCAAAGAATAATTAACAAGGCGATCGCGACAAGTTTGCTTCCATCCAATCCAAAGATTGAATTTGGAAGTTTAGAGGCAATAGGTGTCGATATCTTTTCAAGCATATCAAACGCTTTTCCAATCATCACTAAAATTAGAACGACCGGTAGCAGGAACAATATACCACCTGTTAAGGTGTCACGAAAGAAGGATAAAATTGATTTCATGGTTTCTATAATTAGTTTAACATTAAAAGGCTTCCATCACACCAAAATATAAACCCTGATTTCCATCAACGCCAATGGCATAATCCAATCGAAGGTTAATTTTTTTCTCACGAGATACCATATATCGTAATCCCAGCCCCCCACTGGGAAGCCATGTTCGTTCAAATTCTTCTTCGCCATTATTCTCATTTCCCCAGATACTTCCCGTGCCGGCAAACGCGACCGCTCCCCATTTATTATGAATCCGCCACCGAAGTTCTGCCTGGGAAGCTATCATGTTTTTACCTTTATATTTACCGGCTTCATAGCCTCTTAGGCTATTACGAATGCCATAATTCTGATATCCATCAAATGGGACATCTCCAAAAGCAAAACCTCCCGAAATATTTACGCCTAAAATCAAGTCTTCTCGCAACGACTTGAAATAGCTAATTTTATAATCCGTGTCTAAATAATCATTGTCACTTCCCAACCAGGACGCATTCAGCTTTGGGCGAACACTAAAGGTAAATCCGCGAGTTGGATAATAGGGATAATCACGATTATCAAATGAGAAGTTGAGCCCAACACTGGACACAAAATTATCGTCAATACCATTTTGGGCAAAAAACTCCCGAGAAAAATCGTTTTCTTCCTTTGTTCCTTGATCAAATTTATAGTTTGTTTTCGTACCTAAATAAAGTGCTCCCAAATAGAAGTCACCAATAATCTTGCGGCTATATTCGGCTGAAAAGAAATTACGAATTTCCGAATACACCAACTGAAGATCATTCCCCTGTTCGTTGTAATTAAAATCATTATTAATTCGCAATGTTCCCAAACCTATGGAAGCCCTGTTTCGATCTTCATTCCAAAAAAATCTCCCAAAAGGCGTGAATATATAACTGTTGTTGGTTGTGTAAATAGCATAGAGTGAAACCAAAGACGGGGGGGACTCTGAATCATCCTTATTTATTTTAAAAAAGTACATTCCTAACCCTCCAAACCCGGTTTCCATCACAGGGCTATTACTAATAAGTGGCACTAACACAAGAGTTCTAGACGATTCACTAAAAATAGTATCAACAGCCTTCTCCTCTTGAGCAATCGATTGAAAACAAGCCAGAAAAAAGATAAAGAAACCGGCTAACGTACTTTCATAACTAGCGCAATTTCTCATTTTGAACAGATTTTTAATTATTCTCAATCCTTGAGATACATTTCAAATATGAATTTATGGTATCACTTGAGGGATTGCATCACTTTTTTTATATAGGACTTAGCCGTCCCTATCAGATCATCAGGCTCTTCGATTTTTGTCGTTACGATCGTTACCAGTTGTTTATCTTCCGTTAAGTCCAGATTGTAGGCCAATGACTCCAAGACAAAATTATGGGCCGTTTGCAGCTCCATTTTCTCTTCCTCCCAATTTCCGTAAGTGGAATAAGATGCAGGGTTTCTGTAATACCCGTAAAAGTCACCATAGTACATGGGGTAATACCCATAATACGTTCCCCCGGCATAATATCCTCCCTCTTTATTAAGTTTTGCTAACTCTTCATTCTTTTTAATTACCGTGATAACAATACCATTATATCCTTGGTCCTTAAATTTTGTTTTAAAGGCCTCTATTTCTTCATCCGTTAACTTTTTATCCGGATTCACATTGGGAAGACTTACATAACTAGCCGTAGCTGAAAAGCCATCACTTTTCAATTGATTAACGATCTCATCCTCAAAGATCTTTCTCACCTTATCGTTAGCTGTTCTGGCGATAACCAGAATATTTTTTTCCTTCATACCGCTTGATTCCGGCGATTTCCAGGAATTCAAAACTTTCACTCCCGAACATCCGGCCATTAGCAGGGTAAGCGTTATAGTGTAAAGAAATAGAAGGAGCTTTTTCATAGATTTCGTAACAGATTTGAATGTGACTTTAATATAGTCCGCTAAATTAAGAATTTAATCCTTGTCCGGTATTACTTTCCGTTTATGATCTCGAAATGGAAATTCGCGACCCACCAAAAATTACCCAATGGTGTGAAACATTAATTTCTGTTCTGAACACCAAAATTCGCAGCTTCCGGGAAAGAAATTAGGATACGTTTTCGGTATAATAATCCTTCGTATCGGTCACTTTTCATTTTTAAAAGGATTACCTCCTTTTAAAAATCGCAAAGCCAGGGCGAGCAGCAATATACTTGCCGGAAGTACGAGTTGTTCATACTGAAACACTTCATCGTGGAAATATCCCAGCGCTGCCCATACGGTAAGGGTAAGTAATAAGGTTTCCCATAACAATACCTTCAGATCTTTAAAGCTATTGACTTTCGACAAGACCGCAGTATTCTTAAAAGTTTCGGAATCGCCGAGAAATAATTTGTAGATTCCGCCAGAAAGGATTAAAATAACAAGAGCAAATAATAGCGTGTCTACCGCCTCGATTATATGTATCCCGGGCTTATCGTAACCTTCATAGAAAAGGCTTAAAAAGGCCAAATAAATTCCCTTTATTCCCAGTGCGATCACAAAAATCCCTGAAATAAGTAAGAGCAGTGAAACAATAAATGCCATGATCTTCATGTTGAACAGTTTGTCGACAAAACGATTAAATGTAGAATGCTCTTTCATTTGATTATGTATTAAATAAATATTTGGTTTTTTTTAGAAACACTAAAATAATTACTGCCCCCCGTCACCGAACCATCTAAAATAAGCATTATTACCATCACCATCAAGCACCACTTCCATATCTTTTGCCCACAAGTCCTTATACCCTAGAGAGCCGTTTAATGCAGCTTGATAAAATAAAAGAAGTCTGTTGCGTTCACTAGATACAGATTTCAAGAATGCTTCATTAGCACCTATTATGGGAGGATTTGTTTTTAACATCATTAATTCGGGAAGCACTCGGTGTATTTCATCCAATCGAACCCAATCGGAATATTCTATTCTTGGTTGGTTGTCCGTTACCGGAAGGGCATTCCCTGCATAAGTTTCTAATCCCTTTCTATCCATAACATATGTCGCTAGTAATGATTCAGGTGAGTCAATGCCTATATCCTTTAGAGCTCGAGCTAATTCAGGATTATTAAATTGTTCCATAATTTTAGGCCCATTTAAAACAATGGGTTCCATGGAACCAACAAGTAACATCTCATGTAATTCCGTTGTCCATAGTGATGCGTGTGGAAAAATATCCAGAAAACTTTTTACTAGCGAACGGGTATCTTCATCATTTTGAGTAGGTATTGGCAGCCATTGTGCCACAATCCCAAGAGGTTTTAAACGCGAACTTGCAATATAATAGAAATCACTTGAATAAAGGTTCACAACGCCAGCTGCTGAAGGAGGAGGTGGCTCTAGTGTAATAAGATCATAGGTTGTGCTATTGCTCAATAATTCACGTCTTCCATCGCGAAGCCTTATATCAAGTCTAGGGTCTGTAGCTGCTTCAAAATTTCCTTCAAAAGTTTTAGACGCTTCTACTACTTCGGGCAATAACTCGGCAACAACACGTTGTTTTAATCCCGGATACGGCAACAAACTTCCAGAGGTTATTCCGGTTCCTAGACCAATCACTAAAGCTGATTCTGGTTGCCCATTATGAATAATCAATGGTATTAACGCTTGCAACCGCATATAGCGTAAGGAAGGCATGGCATCACCTGTATTGGAAACCCCCTGAATATAAAGCCTGCGAAAAGATTTAGTGCCAGCCTTTTGTTCAAGGACCGCTACTGTACCACCTCGACCCTCCTTATAAAAAACGTTCTGTCCGCCCCATTTACTTACTAACAATTTGGCTAAACGATCCTTTGGTGTCAATATGGCTGCTAATAGTGTCACTACGGTTATCACTAAAACGCTTTTTTTTGTTAAATGAAATCCAGAAAATTTACTCTTAAATGTTGCTACAACACCTATTACACAAGCCATAAGTGCTAGAATTGCCAAAGTCATTACAATACCAAATTGTGGAACCAAAAAGAACCCTGTTATTATCGTCCCTGTGATACCACCAATGGTATTGAGCGCCACTACTTTTCCAATGTCTCTACCAATATGTGTGGAGTTTACAATTAATTTTAGTGCTACCGGAAAAGCAGCTCCAAGAAAAAGGGTAGGAATAAACACGATATACAATGCCGCTACAGCAAATCTTGCACACATGGCGGCAAGTCTACTTTCTGTTAGCGAGAAAACAAAATGATCAACAGAAGATTGCATGCTTGTAAGCCAATCTCCCAAGAACGTTATTTCTATTAGTGAAATACATCCTGCTGCCGCTATAAGCATACCGAATAAACTCCATGGATCTTTTAATCGATCCACACGACGTGCAAGTATCGCAGAACCTATGGCGAGACCAGCAAGATAGGTTGCCAACATCACAGAAAATGCAAAACTGCGTGTACTCATAAACTGAACGATGGATTGCGACCAAACCACCTCATATCCAAGGGCAAGACCTCCCGCTATGGCATATAATAGTATGGCAATACCTGCTGATTTAACAAACAAACGCTCTGATGGTTTTTTATCTGCAGGAATTAAATCTGCTTTAGACCTATTAAGCCAATAACCTCCCAAGGCGGCACAAACACCTACGCTAGAAGCAATAATAGCAGACCCTTGTATCCCAAATGCTGGGATAAGAAAAAAAGAAGAAACGAGGGCTCCAATAATCGCACCGGCAGTATTGGCGGCATACATTTTACCACCTCCTGAACCTACTTTTGTATCTGAAAGTGAAAGTGAACGAACCACAGCGGGTAAGGTCCCACCCATTAAAAAAGGACCTATAGTTACCATTAAAAATACTAACGCCCAAGCCAGTAAACTGTTATAAACTTCCAAATTCGCAAACAAAGAAGCCGATTTGGGAAGCAAATAGGTAATGACTATCCCAATAATTGCGATACCAATCTCTAGTTTCACATAGAGCAACAGTGGTCTGTCAACCCGATCTGCAAAACGTCCAAAATAAAGACCTCCAAAGGCAAGTCCGGCAAAAAATGCACTGACTCCTGTGGTCACCGCAAATACATCTACCCCAACGATAAGGGTAAGTTGTTTAATCCATAGCACTTGAAAAATAAGGGCAACCGTTCCGGAAGCCATTAACAATATCGCAGGCCAAAATAGTTTATCTTTTTGCACAGGCTGCTCAATGATAAGTTCTGGCGCGGTGACATCCTTATTTTTGTTTTTCCCGGGATTGTTCATCATACAAGTAAAATTAGAAAGGACCTCATCCTTTTAGTAAGCATGAGGCCCTTTTTTGATTTTATACTTTTTACATAAGGCTAGTTATTACGCCCTCCTTCAGTAAGCTGCTTCATTACCTGATCCAAGCTAAAACTACCAACCCTTTGACTTGGTGGGTACTCCTTGAAAGTTGAGAGAAACTGCCCTACATACTGTTGTGCCGGAACGAACAGGAATGCTCTATCAGCTCTCCAGTGATCATAATCCATAGCAACATGATCAGC
>JAHEMZ010000104.1 GCA_024643385.1 Flavobacteriaceae bacterium
GATCAGGGATATTTTGATTATCTAGTTTCTTTAGGCGTTCCGCCTTTAACGGCGGGTCAATTATCGGTTCGGGGAATCACCCTGCCTTTAGAGGACAAATATGTGCTTACACCTGAGGAAACTCAGAATGTGATCGTCGCGACAGATGCATACAATGTTTATATTGAAAATATTGCGTCTTCCGCCAATCTGGCCTTTGTCGATTTCAATGAAATTTTACAGCAAGCCTCTACTACAGGGATCACCTTTGACAATTTCACTATGACCACCGATCTGGTCTTTGGTGGGCTGGTAAGCTTGGATGGTGTTCACCTAACGGCTAGAGGGTATGCTCTGATGGCGAATAAGTTCCTGGAAGCGATCGATACCACCTACGAGTCCAATTTTGTGGCCGCAGGTCAGGTAGCACGGGCAAATAATTATGTGGTGAACTATCCTCCCGGATTGTAATGGAAAAAATATGATTAGTAACCATCCCGCTCGAATGAACTTTTGAGCGGGATTTTTTATGATTATTGAATTCAAACAGGCTTCAAAATTTTACATTTTTCCATTGTTTTTTTAAATCAGAAAAACATATCTTTGCACCGATTTTTACGGGGTACTTTTTGACCCCTAATAGTTCTAAAAAATAAACACTTACATAATGTCACAAGTTATAGGAAAAGTTGCGCAGATTATCGGTCCCGTAGTGGATGTTGCGTTCGCAAGCGGAGTTGAACTTCCGAAAATTTACGATTCTTTAGAGGTACAGAACAATGGTCAGCTATTGGTACTGGAGGTTCAGTCGCACATTGGTGAAAATACAGTGCGTACGATCTCCATGGATTCTACGGATGGTCTAAGCCGCGGAGTAGATGCCGTTGTGACCGGAGCACCTATTCAAATGCCTATAGGAGAAGATATCTACGGCCGACTTTTTAATGTGATCGGTGACGCTATCGACGGAATTGGAAACCTTCCTAAAGCAGGAGCTAACGGACTTCCTATTCACCGTGAAGCACCAAAATTTGAAGACCTTTCCACTTCTACGGAGGTGCTTTACACCGGAATTAAGGTGATCGATCTGATCGAGCCTTATGCAAAAGGAGGAAAGATCGGTTTATTCGGTGGAGCAGGAGTTGGAAAAACAGTATTGATCCAGGAATTGATCAATAACATCGCTAAGGGGCACGGAGGTTTATCCGTATTTGCCGGAGTGGGTGAAAGAACCCGTGAAGGAAATGACCTTTTAAGAGAGATGTTGGAATCCGGAATTATTAAATACGGAGAAGGTTTTATGCACTCCATGGAAGAAGGTGGATGGGATCTGTCTAAAGTAGACAAAGAGGCTATGAAAGAATCAAAAGCTACCTTCGTGTTCGGTCAGATGAACGAACCTCCGGGAGCTCGTGCACGTGTGGCACTTTCCGGATTAACGATCGCAGAATATTTCCGTGATGGAGCAGGTGAAGGACAAGGGAAAGATGTACTTTTCTTCGTGGATAACATCTTCCGTTTTACCCAGGCAGGTTCTGAGGTATCGGCGCTTTTAGGTCGTATGCCTTCTGCCGTAGGTTACCAGCCTACCTTGTCTTCCGAGATGGGTGCCATGCAGGAACGTATCACCTCTACCAAAAGAGGATCGATCACTTCTGTTCAGGCGGTTTATGTGCCTGCGGATGACTTAACAGATCCGGCACCGGCCACTACCTTTGCGCATTTGGATGCTACGACGGTACTTTCTCGTAAGATCGCCGAGTTGGGTATTTACCCGGCTGTGGATCCATTGGACTCAACTTCTCGAATTCTTTCGGCTGCTATTTTAGGAAATGAACATTACGATTGTGCGCAACGCGTGAAAGAGCTGTTACAGCGCTATAAAGAATTACAGGATATCATCGCTATCTTAGGGATGGAAGAACTTTCAGAAGAAGATAAATTGGCGGTGAGCCGTGCACGTCGTGTACAACGTTTCCTTTCTCAACCTTTCCACGTAGCAGAACAATTTACCGGTATCCCGGGAGTTTTGGTGGATATCAAAGAAACCATCAAAGGTTTTAACATGATCATGGACGGAGCATTGGATCATTTACCGGAAGCTGCCTTCAACCTGAAAGGAACCATCGAAGAAGCGATCGAAGCCGGTGAGAAAATGTTGGCGGAAGCTTAATAACAGAAATCAAATCGTATGTATCTAGAAATTGTAACTCCTGAAGCATCCTTAGTAAAAGGCGAAATAGATAGTATCACCTTACCGGGTGTGAACGGGGAATTTCAAATGTTGAACGATCACGCTGCAATCGTTTCATTATTGGCAGGTGGAAAGGTGAAGTTTGCCGGAAACCCGACGATTGCCGAGAATTTTAAAAATAAATTCTCACAAGTAGACGGTAAATGGGTGTTGGAGATTACCGGCGGAACCGTACAAATGAATGACAATAAAGTTATCGTACTGGCAGATTAAATAGTACTATGCCATCTAACTATAAAAGAGACCTTTTTTTAAAGGTCTCTTTTTTTTAATGCAATTGGTATTTCTTGCAAAGTGCTATGAATTCGGTCACTTGATTATCTTCCCAAACAGTATCTTTCCCTAATTCCGAAGCCATCACTTTCGCAACCGTTGAGGCGGATTCTTCTGCCGCTTTTGCGTCCAATAACAATAGACGGATCCTTCGGGATAAAAAGTCTTCGACCGTCCTTGCCATTTCGTATCGGATCGCCCATACTATTTGCCCTTTCGTAAAACCATAATTGGGGTGAATTTTTTCACCATGGGAAGGATCCGATGCTTCCATTCGGAGAAAGTCGGGGAGGTCGCTCCCGTAAAATTGCAAGTGATCCGGAAGGGTGGGATCCTGTTCCTTATTTCCGTGTATGGAAAGATGATTGGTTGCAGATCCCACATTCTCAAATGGAAAATTCTTTAGGATCTTATCCACAACATCCTCCGCCATTTTGCGATAGATGGTCCATTTACCGCCCACGATGCTGAATAAATTATTGTCAGTGTAGATCTTATGGCTTCTGGAAACTTCTTTGGTACTTGTTTCATCTTTACTTCCTTTTGCCAAGGGTCTGAGTCCGCTGAATACCGAAAGAACGTCCTTTTTTGTGGCCGTTTTTGTGAGATATTGATTGATGGTGTTAATAATGAATTCTACTTCTTGTGAGAGGGGTGAAGGCTCAATTTTGGGTTTTTTTATAGGAGTGTCTGTGGTACCTGCAATTACTTTATTATACCAGGGGATGATAAATAATACTCTACCATCGGAGGTTTTGGGGATCAAAATAGCTTTATCGCTTTTCAGGAAGGATCGATCCAGCATGAGATGAATTCCCTGACTTGGAACCACCGTTTTTTTGTGGCCCGGATGGTACATCTTTTCAATTCGATCGGTGAAGATTCCGGTAGCGTTAACAAACACTTTTCCGGACACTTTATAGCCTCGGTTGGTTTCCCTGTCGATCACGTTCACAAATTCAATTTGATCATCGACATTCTTTTCAAAGGACACCACTTTCA
>JAHEMZ010000105.1 GCA_024643385.1 Flavobacteriaceae bacterium
GGAAGAGGCAATTTTGAACCAATTACGGTCGCTTATGAAAACCTAAAAGCAAAAGGCGTTGACATCATAAGCAATGACTCGCTTAGGATTGCTATTTCAGAATTATACGATTTTAAATATTTTTATCTTACTGTAGATCTAAGAAGAGATTATGAGCATATCCGAGAATTACATGAAAGTCAACTATTTATGAATATTAGAACAACTTTTAAGGATGGCCAGACTTTTGCGGAACCTCAAAACTTATCAGAAGTTCAAAACAATTCGTATTTTCAAGAATCCCTTAAACAAGCATTATCTTTTTATGTTTATATGAATGGAATATATACAAAGGGGATCAAGGAAAATAAGGAAGTACAACAACAAATAGAAAGGGAATTAAACCAAAGAGACAACTAACCAAAGCTGCCTCATACCTTCGGTATGTAAACCCGTAGGCAGGCACAACAACGTTTGCTTGCCCAAGGCAAGTAGTGAGATGTGAGACGTGAGACGTGAGACGTGAGCTTGCCTGCCTCTGGCAGGACACGAGACGAATTACAACAAGTTGATGTTCATTCTAATTGCTAACTTCCCTATTCCAAAAAAACCTATCTTTCGTTAAATTGATGCAAGGTGATAAAATTCTTTAGACGAATCCGATACGACCTTATGGAGAAAAACAAAACCGGAAGGTATTTAAAATATGCGATTGGCGAAATTGCGCTTGTTATGATTGGTATTCTTCTAGCCTTACAGGTAAGTAATTGGAATCAAAAACGCAAAGACAGAATTAGTGAGCGATTGATATTAGATAATATTCATCGAGACTTTATCCAAAACAAACTGAATTTTGATTCTACGAAAGTTATAAATTATCGAAATTTAGCTTCTCTGGACAGTATGATCGCTTTGTTCCCTTTAAATAGAGATTCTACAAAGATTGAAGCATTTTTTAAATACAATAAAGGTATAAAAAACCATACCTACAATGCCTATTCTAGTACTGTAGAATCTGTGATTAACTCAAATTCTATTCAATTTATTCAAAATAAAGAATTACAGCAATACTTGGTATCCTGGAAAGATGTTTTATTAGACTTTCAAGAAGAAGAAACTGTTTATTACAGGATGTTAAACGACCATTATTATCCTTATCTTATAGAAGTATTCGATTATACAGGAAACAACCGAGAAATGGCCTTGGCAGGCATTTCAACTATAAAATATCAAAATATGATAATAAATCGAAGAGCTTATCTTAGAAATATTGTCGAGGCAATAGAGGAAGAACCGATAGAAAATCACATCAACGAGATTGTTCGATTAACTAACTACAAACACGAATGATAAAATTCTTTAGACGGATCCGTTACGACCTTATGGAGAAAAATAAAACCGGAAAATACCTAAAATATGCCATTGGCGAAATCGTGCTTGTGGTAATAGGGATTTTGATTGCCCTACAAGTAAATAATTGGAATGAACAAAGAAAATTAGAGACACAAGAATTAATTTATCTCAAACGCTTAAAGAAAGAATTAGAATCTGATGTGGTGTATTTTGAAATTCAAATCCAAGAAGGAGGTGAAGTCATGAATTCAGCGCTTCAATTTATTAACCAAATGTATAAAACTCAAAATAGTCCCGAAGAAGTTACCGCTTTGTTGATTAAATTCAATCCGAGAACAGAAAGACTTATATTGCAAAATTCTACCTTCGAAGAATTGAAAAGTTCTGGTAAATTAAGCCTTATATCCAATGATTCTTTGCGTAGTGAAATAATTGATTTTTATAGGACTTCACAGCATTTAATAAGAATAATGGATGACTATAATGATTTAACAATCGACATACTTGGCAACTTGGATTTCAATATGTTTAAATTAAATGAATATTGGATGAACGCGGTTTATACTGATAAAAACTTAATCCATTTAACTGATTGGGAATTTTTCAATGATCCGTCAAGTCAAAAATTTAAGCAGGTCGAAAATTTAGTTTTTCAATATATCGGTAAGTATATTCAAGAAAAAACTCTTTGCAATCAAATTATTTCTAATCAAATGATGTTAATTGATGGGATAGATACAGAAATAAGGCTGAGTGATCAATGAGCAAAATTTGGAGAACACTGTTCCAAAAAGAAAATAAGAAGATTATAGATTAAGAATAGTGATTGCTTTTATTCAGAAAGAATTAGCAAAAAACCGAATGGTCAACAACAGCTAATATTCAACGAGTCGGAATGATTAACCGAATTGTTTTTACTACTATAGAAATAAATTAACCAACACGCAAGATTTTGCAAAGGCAACTCCCTTAAATGGGTCCCTGTTTTAAAAATCAAACTCCCCATTCCTATTAAAGCCCTAGGCGGTCGGTCGCCGCCAGTCCCGCCGAAATTATTGCCATATCCGTTTCAAGTAATTTACCTGTACTAAATAGGTTACTATTATCTTAAATATTTTACTTAACTTAATAACTTAAAAATCAACACAATGAAAACCACTAAACGGAATCACTACAAAAAAAACATTATTACACTAGCCTTTGTTTTTTTAACAATCGGCTTGAATGCACAGAGTAATGACCTTTCTGAAGCTGAAACTTCTTTTGCCACAACCATTGATAATAATGATTTGAACTGGTTACCGGCTCCAGATTTCTTTCCAGGCTGCTCCTTTACAATACTGCACGGCGATATATCTAAACCTAATTTGGATTTTTTCTTTAAAATAGAAGCTAATACCGAAGTGGTGAATCATACACATAATTCACCTGAACGAATGATTTTAATTTCAGGAGATTTGGAGGTTGAATACGAAGATGAAAAACCCGTGGTATTAAAGGCCGGCTCTTATGCTTATGGCCCTGCGGGAAAGGCACATAAAGCAAAATGCCTAGATAATGGACCTTGTGTTCTATTTGTCGCTATGGTAGACCCTTTTGATGCAGTACCGACTATAAAAAAAGAGTAAGGTAGTTTTTAAAACTCGGATCATAAAAACGCAACTACATACAACAACGTGATTAGTTTATTGCGGCTGGCATTATGCAAGACCGTTGTGCCTCATTAAATAACTCCCCTATTCCAAAAAATCATATCTTTAATTAAATGGATGCGATGTGATCATATTCTTCCATTATCGAAACATTATTTTGCAACGCAAAATCAAACATCTAGTAGATGTTTGGTTGAGATACCTCCCGAGTACTCGGGACGGACGAACTAAATGTATAAATTAGATTATGATAAAGTTTTTTCGAAAAATACGTTACGACCTTATGGAGAAAAATAAAACCGGAAAATACCTAAAATATGCCATTGGCGAAATCGTGCTTGTGGTGATTGGGATTCTTATAGCGGTAGGGATTAACAGTTTGTATAACAAATCCCAAAATGAAGCAAAAGTAAAAGCTATCCTCACACAAGTACAGCAAGATTTAATAACGGACATCATAGATGCAAAACGCATCTTTAATGTGTATATCG
>JAHEMZ010000106.1 GCA_024643385.1 Flavobacteriaceae bacterium
AACGCGATAAAATGGTAGGAATTATTTTGTGTTTCTCGGTGGTCGCCAGAATAAAAATGGCATGTTTGGGTGGCTCTTCCAGTGTTTTAAGGAAAGCATTGAAAGCGGAGGAGGAAAGCATATGCACCTCATCAATAATATACACTTTGTAATTTCCTATTTGCGGCGGAATTCTAACTTGATCGATCAAATTTCGAATGTCATCTACAGAGTTATTGGAAGCGGCATCCAATTCAAAAATATTGAACGCAAAGTCCTCATCCTTATGATGGGAACCATCGTCGTTGATCTTTTTGGCTAAGATTCGGGCACAGGTTGTTTTTCCCACTCCCCGAGGCCCCGTAAATAATAGGGCTTGCGCTAAGTGGTTATTTTCTATGGCATTTTCAAGGGTTCTGGTAATAGCGCGCTGACCAACTACTTCGCTAAAAGTTGTGGGGCGATATTTCCGTGCAGATACAATGAAATGTTCCATAGTGGTAGATTAGACAAATATAAAAAGGTAGGTCAAGTTTTCTAAGCAAACAAAAGGCTTAATTTACGTTAGTTATTAACATTTTGACCTAATTTTGCAGAGCAGGCCGCCTTATCGCCGCGTACTTGTTACGGGGAGGAAAGTCCGGACACCATAGGGAAGCATAGCGGCTAACGGCCGTCGTCCTGAATTCGTTCGGGAAAGGACTAGTGCAACAGAAAGGATGTACAGGTAATGCTGTAGTGAAATCATGTAAACTCTATGCGGTGAAATGTCATGTAAACCTACGTTTGAGGATGCCCGTCCGATGTAGGAGGGTAGGCAGATCGAGCACTGGGGTAACCCTTTGCCTAGATAAATGATAAGGATCCGCCTCGGCGGATACAGAACCCGGCTTATAGGCCTGCTTTTTTTATTCTGAATGTCTAAAGAAGCTAAATACAGAACTTCCATATTTTCTGCTTTCGGTAAAGTGTGTTACTTCTGACAGGACGACTTGTTTAGGATGTTCTATAATTAGCAATCCATCTTCCTTGAGCCAGTTACATAAAAAGATGTTTTCGATCAACTCTTTTAACAAGCTGGTATCAATGGCATAAGGTGGGTCGGCGAATATTATATCGTAACTGGAATTACCTGTGCTGATGTATTTGAACACATCCAATTTAACTGCTTCAATGGGCAGATCGAGTTCCATTGCTGTTTTCTTTATAAATTTTACACAACCGAAATCATTATCTACAGCCATTACTTCTCGTGAACCACGTGAAGCGAATTCATAAGCGATATTTCCGGTACCTGAGAAAAGGTCCAGCACAGTTACTTCTTCAAAATCGATCCGGTGATGCAGTATATTGAACAAACCTTCCTTTGCAAAATCGGTTGTAGGTCGAACAGGCAATGTTTTCGGAGCTGTAAGCCTTTTCCCTTTGTAAATTCCGGAAATAATACGCATTACAAACTGGTTTTTAAGATTAACTGTTCATGTAATTCAGTTTCCGGGAAATCGCCTAGATCTCCTTCATAAAAGGAGACATTTCTAACATAAGTATACATTATTTCGTATAGTTCTGAAGCGCTGTTCACCGCGCCGCAAAGAACAGTCTTTATTTCATTGGGGTTCAATTTTAATTGTTCAAAACAAAACAATATAAAATAAATAAAATCCTCCGGTGTCTTATAAGAATAGCTGTTACAAAGTAATAGCTTGTTTCCATTCAGTATGATGCAATCAAAGAAATCCTTTTGTACATGAATATATACCTTCTGCTCCTTGGAGAATTTTTCGATTTTCAGAAAATGACTCAACAATAACGTGATATTATGAAAATATGAAAAGCTTCCAAATTTGTCAAAGATGAAATTATTGGCGTTTACGAAGGGTAAGTACACAACAACTAGATCCTGATTATCAACTTCGTCATAGCTTACAAAATCAGTGCTTAGGATCTTTGTATTAAATTTTAAATACTCGCTTGCCTTTTTCTCATCAAATAGGGTGGTGGGAACTACCGTATAAAGATGTGAGGTGTGGACTAATTTAATTTCTGAAAATTTGTTGGTGATCCAATCTTGTTCAATAAATGCTTTGTCAATTTCTAAGGTAAGTTCTTCAGGAGAGCGAGGAGTTTCGAAGGGAACTTCCACAAAATGATGCTCGAGTTTATCTTCAGATGAGATCAAAAAAGAAAGTCCGGTCAAAGAAACTTGAACGGACAATCTATTTGCTTGGTTGGTATTTGCGTTATTTGTCTTTGACAGTGTCATAAAGTTTAGGCCAGTTTCCACTGGTATTCACCTCGTTCATGGATCCAACTTTAATAAAGGGACCATTTACTCCATCAACAGAATTAACTTGTTTTTCTTGAGCAATCAGATCTTTATCCAATCCCTTAAGAACAATATCCTTAGAGACCTTTGCTTCGAAAACTGAATAAATAGTTCCGCTTTTATCTATCTTACCCGCTTGTAATTCATATTGAGCATCGGTTCCCGGAATATTCATCATCGATTTATAACGATCTGTTTTTTGATACAAGGAATCTTTTACAGAAGTAAAGCGGAGGGTATCGATAATTACATCTTCAATATAATAACCACCTTTGGTCGGATCTAATCCAAAGGCCTTATTCTTGGCGACATCAGCATAACTGGTATCACGTCTGGCAGTAATGGCAAATTGAGCGGTATCCAAAAAGGAAACAAGGCTGTCAAAATTTCCGACGAACTTCCCATTTACTTCTTGATAAGCTAATTGTCCTGCTTTGATATCTTTTAGGTTGGCAATTACTTTTTTGTACCTTATTTCTTTCTCTTGATTGAAATGCACCGGGCCAATGATGGAGTGATATAATTTATAACCAAGGAAAATGATTAAGATCCAAAGAACAATTTGAAGGATTAATTTCATTGTTTAGCGTTTAATTAAGGTTTTTGAGTAAAATGCACTATCGCAAATCTACAATTTTTTTTTATTCAAGAAAGTATAAACCGAAAAAAACCTACCTATCTTTGACACTCCTTTTGAGCTTCCAAAAAAATGAACCCCTCGCAATTTTATGCACTGTTAAAATCTGATTTTCCTCACCAGCCCACGCTGAAACAGGAAGTTGCTCTACAGTTGCTTTCCAAGTATGTATTATCTGATAAAAATAACGAGGTATTTATGCTGAGAGGTTATGCAGGGACCGGAAAAACTACCTTGGTGGGAGTCTTGGTAAAGAACCTTTGGCATGCCAAAAAATCATCGGTCTTACTCGCCCCAACCGGAAGAGCGGCCAAAGTAATAAGTAATTATAGCGGTAAAGAGGCTTTTACCATTCACCGAAAAATATATTACCCTAAAAGTATCAAGGGGGGTGGCATATCCTTTACCCTGCAACCTAACAAACATCGCAATGTTATCTTTGTGGTGGATGAGGCTTCTATGATCCCGGATGTCAATCAAGATGCGAAACTGTTCGAAAACGGATCTCTATTGGACG
>JAHEMZ010000054.1 GCA_024643385.1 Flavobacteriaceae bacterium
GCCGATGGAAAGCTTAAGAACTGCTTGTTCTCGCAATCAGAATCCGATCTGCTTTCGGCCCTGAGAGCAGGAAAAGAGATTGAACCCATTATTCAAAAGGCTGTGACCGCAAAATTAAAGGTAAGAGGCGGTATGGATACGCAAGAAAAATTATTGGAACCACAGCTACACGCCCAAAACAGGAGCATGATCACCATTGGCGGCTAGTTAATCCTGTGACAATTTCTCCTTGTACTTTCCTTTGCTTTTCCGAATGCGAACCGCAACTACTTTATATTCCGGACATTTTGCTTCCGAGTCGTGGATATCACCTGTCAAGTTATTGATCATGATCTCCGGGAAGTGAAAGGTGGTACTTAAAATCCCGGGTTTTACCTCATCGGTGATCCTCGCCTTCACATCTACCTTGCCTCGGGGTGATTCCAAACAAACATAGTCTCCTTCACCGATCAAATGGTTCCTGGCATCATCGGGATGAATCATCAGGTAATCATCCGTTAGTAATTTTTCATTCGCGGTACGTCGGGTCATGGCACCACAGTTGTAATGCTCCAATTCGCGGTTGGTGGTAAGTATAAAAGGATAATCTTTGGCGTGGGATTGTAATTCCATCGTCTCTTCCCAGGCTTTATACTCGAATAAACCCTTCCCTCTTTTGAAATCGACGGTGTGTAAGATCTCGGTCCCCATACCCTCCTTGTTCACCGGCCATTGCAAGCCGTTCTTTCCTAATCGTTCCCAGGTAATTCCTGCAAAGAAAGGAACGATCTGTGAGATCTCCTCTAACATCCCTTCCGGGGTATAATCGGGTTGCGGATACCCCATCTTGTTCATGATATCGATAATTATTTGTCCATCCGGCTTCGCCCCTTCAATAGGAGAAACTACCTGACGAACTGCCTGTACACGACGTTCCCCATTAGTAAAGGTTCCACTCTTCTCAAGGAAAGAGGCTCCGGGTAAAATTACATCAGCATATTTCGCTGTTTCGGTCATAAACAGTTCTTGTACGATCACCAGATCGGTATTTTCTAAAGCCCTTATTACCTTTTGGGTATTGGGATCGGTCTGTACAATGTCCTCCCCGATCACCCATAAGGCTTTTAATTTGCCTTTTAAGGCGGCATCGAACATCTCCGGGATCTTGTACCCGATCATTTTCGGAACCTTCACTCCGTAAAATTCGTTGTATCGCTGATTCACGGCATCGTTGGTCACATCCAAATATCCGGCTCCCTGATGTGGTTGTACCCCCATGTCGGCACTTCCCTGTACATTATTCTGTCCTCGCAACGGGTTCACTCCTACCCCTCTTCGTCCAATATTTCCGGTAAGCAATGCTAAGTCGGCTATCTGCATCACGGTAAAGGTTCCCTGGGAATGTTCCGTCACTCCAAGACCGTGGAACGACATGGCATTCGGCGCTTTTGCATAAGCTATGGCGGCATCTCTGATCACATTTTTATCCACACCACATACCTTTTCAAAATGATCAAGATCGATGTTGAGTATTTCTTTTTTGAAGTCCTCAAAGCCTTCTGTTCTCTGTTGAATAAAACTGTCATCTACCAGCCCTTCCGCAATGATATAATACATCATCATGTTCAGCACGGCTACGTTGGTTCCGGGACGCAAGGGAATATGGTGAGTCGCGTATCTTGCCAATTCGGTGCGTCTGGGGTCGATCACGATCGATACATTCCCCGACTTCATCGCAAATTGCTTCAATTTTGCTCCCGTAACCGGATGCGCATCGGTGGGATTGGCTCCTATCACCATGATGCAATTGGTGTGTTTCAAGTCGATGATCGAATTGGTTGCGGCACCTGTTCCGAAGGTACGTTGCATCCCCAGTGCTGTTGGGGAATGACATACGCGTGCACAACCGTCAATGTTATTCGTACCAATAACAGCCCGAATGAATTTTTGCATTAAATAATTTTCCTCATTCGTACACCGGGCCGAGGAGATACCGGCAATGGAATCGGGTCCAAATTCGTTTTTATAGGAATTCAGTTTTCCTGCGATGTAATCGTAGACTTCTTCCCAGCTCACCTTTTCAAAAGATCCATTTCGTTTGATCATAGGTGAATTCAAACGATCCTGATGGTTATAGAACTTAAAGGCAAATCGTCCTTTGATACAGGTATGTCCTTGATTCACTTCGGCATCATAAGGTGCTTGAATACTTAGGATCTCTCCATTGCTGGTGGCGACCTCCAGATTACATCCCACACCGCAATAGGTACATATGGTTCGGGTAGTTTCAGTGGTTTTAACAGCTTTCGATTGGAATATATCTGAAATAGCAGAGGTGGGACAGGCTTGTGAACAAGCGCCGCAACTTACACAGTCAGAATCCATGAATGAATCATCCAATCCTTTGATGATATGTGAATCAAACCCTCTTCCGGCCATACTCAGGACAAATTCTCCCTGCACTTCATCACACGCTCTCACACATCGATAACAATTGATGCATTTAGACAGGTCGGAGGTCATATAGGGATGACTTAGATCCTTCTCCCGATGCAAATGATTGGCTCCTTCCGGGTAGCGCACTTTCCGGATACCTACTTCCGCCGCCACGGTCTGCAGCTCACAATTCCCGTTCACCTCACAGGTCAAACAGTCCAAAGGATGATCGGTCAGGACTAATTCGATGATATTCTTTCTAAGGGTTTTGATCGCTTCGGTACTGGTGTAGATATACTGTCCGGCAGCCACAGGGGTATGACAAGAAGCCACCGTTTTGGTCCTTCCAAATTCCTCCAGAGCCACCTCAACGCTACACACCCGACACGAACCGAAAGGATCCAGATTTGGCGCATCACACAAGGTAGGCACCAGTTTCCTGGATTTATAGCGTCGGATAAAGGTTAATATGGTCTCACCTTCAACTATTTCGAAAGGGGTATTATCTATATAGGCCGTTTTCATAGGGAAGGTATTAATTGAAATAGGGTTTTAGTTCATCGTCAAAATACTGTAATGCATTGCGCACCGGCAAAGGAATTCCCCCTCCGTGAGCACATAGAGAACCTTTCTCCAGAGTGGTTAAAAGGTCCGTAAATAAAGTTCGGTCTATTTTATATTCAGAATGCAATGCTTTTTCAGCCAGCTCTTGTCCTCGCTTTGTACCCAATCGGCAAGGAAAGCATTTCCCGCAACTTTCGTAAGAGGCAAAGTCGAAGAGATGTTCGATAAATTTCATCAGGGGAAATTCCTTCGGAATACATACCACCGAAGCATGTCCCAGCAGGAATCCTGCTTTTGCAAACGATTCAAAATCGAGCGTGAGTTCCTCGATCTTAGAAACAGGGACCAAGCCGCCCAGGGGTCCGCCGATCTGAAGTGCCTTGACTTCCGATCTGAATCCTCCACCCATTTCGTAAACCACTTGAGAGAGAGGGGTACCCATTTCCACTTCAAACAATCCGGGATTTACAAAGAAGCTGTCCAGACAGACTAATTTGGTTCCGGATGAGCGAACGGTTCCGATCTCTTTCCAGGCCTCTCCTCCGTGGGTAATGATATAATGCAAGGCTGCCAGTGTTTCCACATTATTAACAGTAGTAGGTTTGTTGAACAAGCCTTTTTGCGCGGGGAAGGGTGGACGCACTCGAACTTCAGGACGTTGCCCTTCGATCGAGTTGATCAAGGCCGTTTCCTCTCCACAGATATAGGAGCCTTGTGCCTGGATGATCTTAAAGTCGAAATTAAAGCCGCTATCGTCAATATTCTTTCCGATCAAGCCTTCTTTGCGCAAGTGGTCAATGGCGTCTTGAACTACTGTTACCGCTTCGGGATATTCCGCCCGAATGTAAACGATCCCATAGCTGGCATGAGTAACATAGCCGGCGATCAACATTCCAAACAAAACAGAATGAGGTCGGTTTTCCAACAAATAGCGATCGGAATAGGCACCCGGATCACCTTCATCGGCATTACAAATAATGAATTTAATATCGTTCTTTACATTTCTGCAAAATTCCAATTTGGTCCCAATGGGAAAGCCGGCTCCTCCCCGCCCTCTTAAGTTCGATACTTTGATGGTTTCCAAGACCTGCAGCGAATCCTGCTGTAAGGCCGCTCGAAAAGGAGCATAATAATCGGTTATATTTGTAAATTCTGCGGTGAGAATGGTCTTGCTATTTCCGCCTACCTTGTAAGTATCTTTATTCCTTTGACCTTCGGAAGCCAGGACCTGATCCAGATGTTCAATGGCCTTCCCGGAATAGTTTTTCCCCTGATAATGGAAGGCTGCATTTTCATGACATCTTCCAAGGCAGGTCATGTGTCCTATTTCATCTTGTTTAAAATTTTTGGAAAGGGTTTCCGCTACTTTTTCTTGCGTCCCTGCACACACGCAGGCAGTACCGTTACATACGTAGACCTTCTTCCCTTTATTTTCCGGTTTTAAAAAATCGTAAAAACTGGCTGTCCCGAAGGCATTCGCTTTTCCGATCAAAAATTCGTTGGCCAGGGCTTCCATAGCTTCTTCACTGGGAGCGCCGGTTGGTCTGGCCAATTCTCCCAACTTACTGAAGAGTCCTTCTTCAAGATCCTTTCTACCTAATAGCTCGCTTAAATTGTCTGACATAGGGTTAGTCTTCTTTTTCTATTAATTTTTGCTCGGGTAAATTCATTCGTGTGCGGTGCGTATGTGAATAACAAGTAACCCGATCTCCACGGCAAAACGCAAATAGCGTAATACCTAATTCCTTTGCATAATCCACCGCCAAGGAGGAAGGAGCAGAAACCGCAGCAAGAAATGGGATCCGTGCCTTAAAGCATTTCACCACGATCTCATAGGATATTCTCCCGCTTACCGTAAGTATTTTTGCAACCTCAAGTTGTCGGTCTGCAATAAGTTTTCCCACCACCTTATCTACGGCATTATGTCTTCCAATATCCTCCATCGCTACCAATAATTTTCCTTCCATGGAAAACGCCGCTGCCGCATGCGTGCCTCCACTTCGTTTAAAATCCAATTGGTGGCTGTTCATTTGATCAAATAACCGATGTAAGGTGCCGATTTCCAATTGCAGACTTTCTTCTATTGTTTCCCCTGAAAAAGTAAGATCATCCAGTTCGGTTTTACCACAAATACCACAGGAGGAAACGGATAATAGGCTACGACTGTTGGTGAAACCTTTCCCCAAATGATCGGGAGGAATCGTTACATTGATGACGGTCACAACGCCTGTTTCATTTTCTTTTTTCACCTCCATTTGTGGCATCCATTGAGCGTCGTTGATAACGCCTTCCGAATGCAATAGTCCGCGCACTAAAGCTTCATCTTCCCCCGGAGTACGCATGGAAACGGTAAAAGGGGCATCATTAATATTGATCTGCAAGGCTTCTTCAATGGTCAAGGCATCTTCGATAGCATACATCTTTTCTATCGCAAACTTTTTACCCTGATATTTTCGAGTCGCCATATCGTTAATTTGTTCTATTTCTATTGATCTTATTCAAACCTATTACTCCATTGTACTTCACAAAATACTTAAAATAATCCTGAAATATTCCCCTCATTATCGATGCTGATATTTTCAGAGGCGGGATGCGCAGGAAGCCCGGGCATTCGCATCATGTCTCCTGTGATAGGGATCAAAAACCCTGCTCCAGCCGCAATTTCAATTTCACGAACGGTTATTTCAAAATTAGTAGGACGACCCAATAGCGTAGGATCATCCGATAATGATTTCTGCGTTTTGGCCATACAAATGGGTAGTTGCTCCAGCCCTAAGTTAGCGATCGTTCTTAAATTACTAAGTGCTTTTGCCGAATAGTTTACTCCCTTCGCGCCATAGATCCGGGTAGCAATGGTTTCTATCTTCTCTTTGACGGGGGCATCCCATGGATATAAAGGCTTAAAATGCGAGCTTTGCTCTTCTACAATATCCACGACCTGCTGTGCCAGCTCCAAGGCTCCTTTTCCTCCTTTTGCCCAAACTTCCGCCAATGCCACACGAACATTTTTTTGCTTGGCAAAAGCTCGAATGGCAGCTATCTCTTCATCGGTATCGGATACAAATCGGTTGATCGCGATCACCGGAGTAATGTTGAATTGTTTTACGTTCTCCAAATGCTTTTCCAGATTTGGCAGTCCTTTTTCCAAAGCCGCCACATTAGGTTCTGTCAGTGATTTCAGATCGGCACCCCCGTGGTATTTCAGGGCGCGGATAGTGGTAGTGATCACGACCGCCTTGGGGGCAAGACCTGCACTCTGACATTTGATATCCAAAAATTTCTCAGCGCCAAGATCGGCTCCAAATCCGGCTTCAGTGACGGCATAATCGGCTAAGGTCATTCCCATGCGGGTTGCGATGACCGTGTTGGTCCCTTGGGCGATATTTGCGAAAGGGCCCCCATGGATAATGGCAGGATTTCCCTCGATGGTTTGAACGAGGTTGGGTTTAATGGCGTCTTTTAATAAGGCCGCCATCGCGCCTTCCACTTTCAGATCTCTCGCATAAACGGGTTTTTTGTCGAAGGTGTATCCTACAAATATATTTCCTAATCGTCTTTTCAGATCTTCCGGATCGTTTGACAAACATAAGATCGCCATGATCTCGGAAGCAGCCGTAATATCGAATCCGGTTTCTCTAGGGATCCCATTCCCGGTTCCCCCTAGCCCAACAATGATATTTCTTAACGATCGGTCGTTCATGTCCATCACCCTTTTCCACGTCACGGTACGTGCATCAATTCCCAACGAATTGGTTTTGCTCTGAATATTGTTATCGATGATAGCAGACAACAAGTTATGCGCCTTTTCGATGGCTGAAAAGTCTCCGGTAAAGTGAAGGTTGATATCCTCCATGGGCAATACCTGCGAATAGCCTCCCCCGGTAGCACCGCCTTTGATCCCGAAGACAGGACCTAACGAAGGTTCACGAAGCACCACGATCGTTTTCTTTCCTAATTGGTGTAAACCTTCTGAAAGTCCGATCGACATAGTGGTCTTTCCTTCACCGGCAGGGGTGGGAGAAATGGCAGTGACCAGAATAAGATTACACTGTTGTACTTTTTGCAGATCGATCTTAGCGAGTGGTAATTTGGCTTTGTATTTACCATACATTTCTATATCATCTGCCTCTAAGCCCAGTTTTTGGGCGATGGAAGTAATAGGTTTGAGTGTTATCTTTTTGGCAATATCAAGATCGGTCATAGGTCGTTTTGTTTTATAGAACGTCCAATTTAATAATATTCGTCCACATTTCGGGTACATCTTGAAAAGAGAATTCTTCTAATTAAAAAAAGGAGACCTGCAACAATATGCACTATTAGAGATGAAAAGCACGAAACTGTCATAACTTATATTGAATTAAATACTCTTGTGAAATGACTGTCCCTTCGTTTCTAGTAAAAAGCGGCTATATCCTTTAAAAAAAGCGCCTTTAAATTGAATCTTTTCTCCTTTTGGAATTCCTATTCTACGGGCAAATGCTTAACTTTATAAGTGTCTAAAAAACACCTTTGTAACTAATGTTACACATTAATTATGATTAAAAATATATTTTTCCGCCTGCTTATTATTCTATATCCATGAAAAGAAGATCGTTTATTAAAAAAGCTACGCTAACCTCAATTACAGTGCTGGTAGGAACCGACATCGTATTTGGGGAAATGATGCCATCCGGATACACCCCATTGGCATTACAAGATCCGGATCCCTTTAAAATGTTCAGCAAGGACAAGGAAATGATCGTGCTCAATGACCGGCCGTGGAATATGGAAGCACAGGCGCATCTTCTGGATGAAAAGATCACTTCGAACAAGTATATGTTCATTCGAAATAATGGGAAGGTCCCTGAAAATATAGATGTGAAAAATTGGACGATCACTTTCGACGGTGAATCCGTAAAGCAGTCTAAAACCTATACATTACAAGAATTAAAATCCAAATTCAAACAGTATACCTATCAACTGACCATTGAATGCGGAGGAAATGGCAGGGCTGAATTCGATCCTCCTGCCAAAGGAAACCAATGGACGGTAGGGGCTGTTGCCTGTGCAAACTGGACCGGAGTTCGATTGAAAGATGTGCTTCAGGATGTGGGTATCAAAGGGGATGCTGTATATATTGGTTACCATGCGGCGGATGGTCACTTAAGCGGAGACGCGAAAAAAGAACCTATTTCCAGAGGCGTACCAATGGCAAAAGCCCTTCAGGAGGAGACCTTACTGGCCTTTCAAATGAATAATGAGGATATTCCGTTGGTTCATGGTTATCCCGTCCGATTAGTTTCCGGCGGATGGCCGGCTTCTACGTCAGGTAAATGGATCAATAGAATTAGTGTTCGTAACAAGGTACATGATGGGGAAAAAATGACCGGCTCCTCTTATAAAATGCCTTGTGAACCTGTGGCTCCCGGAGACAAAGTAAAAGATGAGGACATGTGTATCATAGAATCCATGCCGGTTAAATCGTTGATCACCTATCCTAAATCGGGTGCAATGATCGACAGGGGTAAGAAACTAGACATAAGAGGTCATGCCTGGGCAGGTGAGCTGGAAGTAACCAAGATGGAATATTCCATTGACTACGGGTCTACCTGGCATATGGCGAAAATCGAAGCCCCTAGTAATCGATTGGCATGGCAGCATTTTTCAGCGAGCATTAGCTTCCCTAAAAAAGGTTATTACGAAGTATGGGCCAGAGCAACTGATTCACAAGGAATGAGTCAACCCATGCTCATCCCGGGATGGAATCCAAAAGGATACTTGAATAATGCGTGTCATCGGATCGCCGTTAAGGTTAAATAAATGAACGAGCAAGAAAAGTTCAGAAAAACAGTAAAAGAGGTTCATCGTATTTTGATGATTGTCCTGGTATTTGTAGGGGTGATCACCAGCCTGATGGTATATATCGTGGTGGATCCGGGTCTTTCATTGTTTAAGTCCAAGGAAAAAAGTGATTATGCCGTCGTGGAGGAAGTGGTGGATGAAGACCTTATCGTCGACGGGATCCATGTTCGAACCGGCTTAATTGAGGCGGAAGGATTGATGGAAGTGGTGAACAATTGTACCAATTGTCATTCCGCTAAACTGGTCACTCAAAATAGAATGAACAAGGAACGCTGGGAAGCGACCATCGATTGGATGCAAGCCACTCAGAATTTATGGGACTTAGGTAGGAATGAAGAGATCATTATTAACTATCTGGTCACCAATTATCCTCCCGTAAAAGTTGGACGAAGAGCCACGCTGACAGGGATCGAATGGTATGAACTTAAAAAATAACGAGGTAAGGCGTAGGATCGCCTTGAGCATATATAAATAATAAATAATAAAATTATGGAAAGATATCTAACTGCATTCACCGACTCATTTTTGAATATGATGAATTATACCTGGAGAGCTATTACATTCGATGTGCCCTGGTATAGCAACTTTTTCTGGGGCTTGACCGTCATTTCAATAGCTGTTTGGTTACTAGAGATCGCATTCCCCTGGCGAAAGAACCAATCCATTATCCGTAAGGATTTTTGGCTGGACGCATTCTATATGTATTTTAACTTTTTCATCTTTGCCATTGTCATCAGCGGTATCTATGAAATTCTTGGCGTGCTTTTTGGCGACCTTGGAATAACCGCCAAGAGCCTTGCCATTATTGATATTTCGGGCTGGTCCATGGGTGTTCAATTACTGGTGTTCTTTATCATTATAGATTTTGTCCAATGGTTTACGCATGTACTATTGCACCGTTACGAATTTTTATGGCGTTTTCACAAAGTGCACCATTCGGTCAAAGAAATGGGCTTTGCTGCTCACTTAAGGTATCATTGGATGGAGAACATTCTCTATAAACCCTTAAAAACTTTTGGCGTGATGATCTTGGGCGGTTTTGAACCCGAACAAGCCTATGTGGTCCATTTTGTAGCGATCGCCATTGGGCATTTGAACCATGCCAATATTAAGATCACTTGGGGCCCATTGAAATACATTTTCAACAACCCGGTGATGCATTTATATCACCACGTAAAAGCGCTTCCTGAAGGAAATACCAGAGGGATTAATTTTGGAATAAGTCTCAGTTTATGGGATTATATCTTTAAAACCAATTACGTACCTGAGGACAGCGGCACGGTAGAGATCGGCTTCCCGGGAGACGAGAAATTCCCCAAAGGATTCTTTGAACAATTGACGTATGGCTTTGGAAAAGGCAAAGATGAAAAATAACACTTAAACACTAATTCGCCGGGGTGATCCAAAATATTTAGTATCACCCTGCTTAACTTAAAAAATCATGACAAAAAATTTCGAAACTAAATTTACCGGTTGGACCTTTATCGCGGCTGCAATCATGCTTTGGGGAGGATGGTTCTTATCCCCTCATAATGTAGGAGAATATCTGGTTGCTTCCGATTTTCCTGCTATTGGAGAGAATTTATGGACCTGGATCTGGATCTTTAGAGTACATATCTTTGGGTGGGTAGCCATGATCGTTGCCGTGATTGCACTGGCATCGATGATGGGAAAACCACCTTATCGCATCTTGATCAATCCCGGCGTAGGGATGGTCGTGGTGGGTACTTTTACCTTGGCCTTGGCCTCTGCCTTTTATTATAACTATGGTGCATGGGGCGTAGGGATGACCGACGGGAAATCACCTGAGGAGATTCAACAATTCATGGACAATATCCTGTTCACCAACCAATATGTAACTTGCTTTATGCGATTTGGTCGCATCTTTAGCGGAGTGGGTCTGGTGATCCTGGGAGCCGGAATGGTGAAATGGAAATTGATGAGTACTTGGATCGGATGGTATACCATTCTTTTCGGACTTGCTGCCATGGCGATCATCCTTTCTATTCCTGAATATTACGAACATTACAAACCCATGTTTCACGGGAAAGCTATTTGGTTGTTAGTTATGGGAGTTACGTTATTAAGAAATGGGTTCAGTTTACCTAAAGTAGAAGCATAGCATTTTAGGCCGAGATTGCCATCAAAAAGCCCTGCGCAATGGCAGGGCTTTTTTATCAGATCATGTTTTATCAAATCGTAATTGCTTTCAATCCACTACGGTGACATAATTTTGTAAGCTTTCGTAGAAGTTTGCGTAATTAGTTGGATTGCCCCTAATGTGAAATTTCGTGGAATATCCGGTCGCGATAATTCCTCCGGTAATCCCTCCTAAAAATCCAATGGCAATAGCTCCACCAACTGCTTTATCTTCTGCTGTCGGCGGCTCCCCTAAATAGATGCAATTCGTACAAGTCGGATCACGTTTCTCATCACCAGATATAAAACCGAATGCAGCACCAATGGCCGCCCCGGAAAGTGCACCTATCCCAATGCCTTTCCAAACCGCATACTTTCTTCTGAACTTAATGATATCGATGTTTTCGATAGAAAAGAAGATTAACTCCGATCCTTTTTGAAGGGTGACACCGTGTGGCTCCACCTTGTATAATACCCCCGCGATCTGATTCTCTGCAGGAGTGATGATCTTCACTCGATAAGCTCTGGTTTTCGTTTGTTCCTGACCTTCTGCGTTAGGCACGGCATTCCTTTGACTGCCACAAGAAACAAGAATCATGAGCAGTAATATGAGTCCAATTGGTTTCATCCTTCCCAATGATTTTAGGGTGAATTTTTAGTTTTATCCCTTCAATATAAACCTTTTGACTTAATTTTCAGGTATTTATACCCAAAAAATCATCGGTAGGATTCTTCTTGGCCTCTTACTTTTTCAGGATCCTCACGATGGCCAATTCCTTTTCGCTATAAATTTTCACGATATACAATCCTTTTGCTAAATGATAGGTTTCAATGGCCTTTAGATCGGACGTAAACTCATTTATTTTATTGCCGAGTACCGAATATATTTCCACCTTAGTAACCGGCTTCTGAGTATCTATAAACAGTATTTCGCGAACAGGATTCGGATAGACCTTCAGTGTATTTGCCAGACTTACATCACCGATAGTTAAGATCTCCGGACCTCTTCCGGGACTTGCATAGATATCATACCCTTGAAATTGTCCACAATAGTTAATCGCATCATTCCAATTTTCGGGATCGCTATTATCTGCAGAGGGATCTGAGAGTTCCATAGAATAGCCTAATCCGGCAGCTCCGTTCGGCCAGGGATTTCCTTTTCTATAAGTAAGTGAATCTATCACTACGCCCGAATGGTGGTCTGTATTTTGAATATAAAGGAATTCAGGGTCGTCATTGCTTAGGTTTCCTCCGTTCCATCCATAAGCAGGTACTCCAAAAAAGGACGTGAAGGTAGCAGCATCCTTGGCGGTTACCCAATAAGCTCCCGGCTCTAAAGTGAATTCCGGCAACCTACCACTGGCGATCCCACCTTTGATCCTAAGACCTCCCAGTTCAATTGGTTCGCTGGTGTTATTATTCAACTCGATGAATTCCAAAAAATCATTCTGACCCACAGGCGGTTCATCATACATGATCTCGGTGATGACCAACCCTTCCGTAAGCGGATTATAGATTAATTCCGCTACAATGGTCTCCATTCTATTCCCGGCCAAATCTTCAACATTCGCGATCTCAAGATCGAGGTATTTCCCGATCCCAATGCCCGGATCCAGCGTAAGGGTTACCCGATCTTTATCGGTGCGCACCGCATTGATGACAACCGGCTGGGGAGATCCATTTAAAAAGGTATAGTTCGCAGCAACCTGAGCGGTTTCCAGACTTACAGGTTCACTAAACCGAATTTCGATCTCCTGCGTATGCACCACGGTGGGTTCGAACACTACCGGAGGAAAGATATCTTCAGGTGCCGCATAGATATATACGTCATCGATCAACACTTTGGCGGCTGTTCCCTTTCTTGCTCCGGCCTTTACCATGAATTGCAATACCACATTTGGATTCAAAAAGGCTTCCGGATGCAAGGCATAGG
>JAHEMZ010000016.1 GCA_024643385.1 Flavobacteriaceae bacterium
CTTTATCTATCCTTCTTTAGCTGAAGGTTTTGGAATACCTCCTCTCGAGGCGGCGATATGCGACCAACGCGTAATATGTTCTTCGGCTACTGCAATGAAGGAGTTTTCCTTTTTTAAATACCACATTGATCCCAATCATCAAAAGGAACTGGAAGATGCAATTTCAGAATTGATTTCGACAGAGCACTACAATCATCAAAGTGTTAAAGAGCATATTTTAAAAACGTATCGATGGGATAAGTCTGCACAAATTCTAGGAGATGTGATCCAGGCTAATAGTATGACAATATAGTTTGGAAACTTGTCGTTCTGTAAATCTCTGGAGGATCCAAAAGGTTTTACATATGGGTTAAATTTCATATCTTTCAAGTCTTATTTATAGCACTTGCAGGTCATAATATCTTCCATATATCCGTATCTATTTTTTCTGCTGTTACTTACTATTCCCTTTGATGACTATTTCCGGGCCCTTCCAAATATTCTTTTGGCAATATTATTTGCCTTGTTCCCCTTTGTGATCAAACGCAGTGATTTTAGCAAACTTATAAAACTACCGACCCTTATTTGGCTTGGTTTTTTTCTGCTTTTGACCCTTCAAACCTTGTTAATGGGAAGATGGGATGCGGATTGGGTAATTCTTCAAAAAGTATTATTATCGGGAGGATTGGTCTTATTATACCTTCCTGTTCAAGACACAAGAAAACTCAATCAGGCAATTATCTTCTCTTCCCTGGCAGCTATTATTTATTCGTTTGTAAGGTTGGTTATTCTGCTGAATCAAGAGGTAACTTTTAGCTTTTTGGAAACGGGAGGCATTATAGAAGCGTTGTTGGTAGACCGAATTTATTTAGGTCTATTGAGCGTATTGAGTATATTGGTTTCTTATCATTTTTTAAGAAAGGAGTATCATCCGGAGAATAGATATTACTTGGCAAACATTATACTAAATGTAATATTCATTTTATTCATTGTATCGAGAATTGCCATTTTAGCTTTGGTGGTCATCTTTATTTTAAGCCTTTTTTACCGCAAAAAAAGCGGCCCTCAATTATTATTTTTTGTTGGATTTGTATTTCTAACAGTACTGCTTGTTTTTATTTTAAACAACGACTTAAGAAAGAAATTTTTCTACAACAACAATGATGATTTCAAAGAAGGACTAGTGGCTAACACCATGGCGCTTGAACCTCGCACGGTGATTTGGGAATGTGCCTATCAATTAACCAAGAAAAAAGGAGTGATTGTAAAGGGCCTGGGATTTACAGCAACCAACAATTTTATGGTGGACTGCTATAAAACATCCATAAAGAACAAGAAAAAACAAGAATGGTTCCTTGCCCAAAAATACAATATTCACAACCAGTTTTTAGATATGTACATTGGGGCTGGCTTGCTGGCAACCCTATTTTTTATTGGTGGTTTGTTTGTTTTGTTCATGAAGAACAGAAAACAATTCTTCCCCACAGCAATTTTGTTAACAATGGTCTTGTTTATGGTAGTGGAAAATGTCTTTCACAGGCAGATAGGAGCCTATTATGTAGGATTCTTTTTATTGGTTTTATTAATCGCTCAGACAACTGCAAAAAACAACGAACAGATTGAGGAGCAATAAAGCGGCAAATTGTATTTTTGCCGAATAGTAGACGATTAGCGAAAAAATTATGAAAATTTCAGTAATAGGAACAGGATATGTGGGATTAGTAACCGGTACGTGCTTGGCCGAAACGGGGAATGAAGTAATCTGCGTAGATATCGATGCACAAAAAGTGGAAAAGATGCGTCAAGGGATCGTTCCCATTTATGAACCTCATCTAGATGTACTTTTTGAAAGGAATATCAAAGCAAACCGTTTGAAATTTAGCACTTCCTTAAAGGAAGGCTTGGATCACGGAGACATTATTTTTTTGGCATTACCAACACCCGAGGATGAAGATGGTTCTGCAGACCTTTCCTATGTTTTGAATGTTTCGAAAGAGATTGGGAAATTGATCAGGCAATATAAGGTTATTGTTGATAAGAGTACCGTGCCTGTTGGAACGGCGGATAAAGTGCGACAGATCATTGCTGAAAATGCGCAATGCGATTTTGATGTCGTCTCTAACCCGGAGTTTTTAAGAGAAGGATTTGCCGTTGATGATTTTTTGAAACCGGAACGCATAGTTGTCGGTTCCAGCAGTGATAAGGCAACTTCATGGATGAATAAATTATACGCTCCATTTGTTCGATCAGGTAATCCGGTAATCGTGATGGACGAAAAATCAGCAGAGTTAACGAAATATGCCGCCAATTCATTTCTAGCGGCGAAGATCACCTTTATGAACGAGATCGCTAATTATTGCGAAAAAGTAGGTGCCGATGTCGATAAGGTTCGCGTAGGCATGGGGACAGATTCCCGTATTGGAAAGCGGTTCTTATTTCCCGGAATAGGCTATGGAGGATCTTGCTTTCCTAAAGATGTAAAGGCTTTGAAAAAAGCCGGGAGAGATGTGGGTTATGATTTTCAGATATTGCATGCGGTTATAGAAGTCAATCAAAAACAAAAAACCATTCAGATTCCAAAAATAGAAGCCTACTTCAACCACGATTTAAAAGGGAAGAAGATCGCTCTATGGGGATTGGCATTTAAGCCGGAAACAGATGATATTCGTGAGGCTCCGTCTATTGATGTCATTAATGTTTTGTTGAAAAAAGGAGCTAACTTATCGGTTTTTGACCCTGAAGCCATGCCGAATATTGAGAAGCAATTCGGCAATAAGTTACAGTACGGAACGAATATGTATGAACCCTTGGAAGGCGCTGACGCACTAGTTATTTGCACCGAATGGAGTATTTTTCGATCCCCCAATTTTACAAAGGTCAAAACATTGCTTAAAAACCCGGTTATTTTTGATGGAAGAAATCTATATCAAACTGAAGACATGCGGACGGAAGGTTTTACCTATGTTTCAATCGGAAGAAATCAGGTGGATATATGACAAAACAAATTAAAAATAGAGTTCTTATTACAGGAGCTGCAGGCTTTTTGGGCTCACATCTTTGCGACCGGTTTATTATGGAAGGTTTCGAAGTAATAGGCATGGATAATCTGATCACGGGAGACCTTAAAAATATAGAACACTTATTTGGCAAAGAAACATTTCAGTTTTATCATCATGATATTACAAGGTTTGTTCATGTGCCCGGGAGAATAGATTATATTTTGCACTTTGCATCTCCTGCCAGTCCGATAGACTACCTTAAAATTCCGATTCAAACGCTAAAAGTTGGATCTTTAGGAACACATAACTTACTGGGATTAGCCAAGGAAAAGAATGCGCGTATTTTGATCGCATCTACATCGGAAGTATATGGAGACCCTTTAGTTCATCCTCAAACGGAAGAATATTACGGAAATGTGAATACCATTGGACCCAGAGGAGTTTATGACGAAGCAAAACGTTTTCAGGAATCCATCACCATGGCGTATCATCGTTTTCATGGATTGGAAACACGTATCGCGCGTATTTTTAACACGTATGGTCCTCGAATGAGACTGAATGACGGCCGGGTGATCCCTGCCTTTCTGGGACAGGCATTACGCGGAGAGGATATTACCGTATTTGGAGACGGCACGCAAACGCGATCCTTTTGTTATGTGGATGATCAGGTGGAAGGATTGTTCAGATTATTGATGAGTGATTATTCATATCCTGTAAACATTGGAAATCCGGATGAAATTTCAATTTTAGATTTTGCAGAGGAAATAGTAAAACTCACCGGCGCCGGCCAGAAAATTGTTTATCAACCCTTACCAAAGGATGACCCGATGCAACGACAACCCGATATTTCATTGGCAAGAAAAATCTTGAATTGGGAGCCCAAAGTATCAAGGGAAATAGGAATGAAAAAAACTTACGATTATTTTAAGGGACTTTCAAAGGAAGAATTATACAGAAGTGAACATAAAGATTTTACCGCCCATAACCGGCTATAAGTATGATATTTAAAAGGGGTAGATATTCAGGGTTTTTAAGACCTATTTCTTACGTCATCGATCTTTTGATCATCAACTTGTTGGCGTATCGGTTCTTTGAAGGCGATTTTATCTATTTGAATTACATACTCTTTATTTCCTTCTCATGGATCATCATCGTGTTGAGGTCTCATTTTTATGAGATTTACAGATTTACAAGGGTTACTAATATCCTTTCCCTTATTTTTAAACAAGGCATTCTGTTTCTTTTATTGGTATTTGCTTTTTTTGGATTCTACCGGGAACTCGACACACATCCTTTGCAAATTGTAAGGTATATTTTTGAGGTATTATGCTATATCACTCTGGCTAAGATCGGAGTCTATTACTTACTTAAAAAATACCGTCTTTTGTTGAAAGGAAACCTGCGACGGGTAGTGATTGTTGGGCTGAACCAAAAAACCGATCAACTCCGTAAATTCTTTCTAGAGAACCCCGAATACGGGTATGTTTTACTGAAAACCTTTGACCTTGATACACAATCGGGCGAAACCTTACAGGATTGTATCGATTACATTGATAAAAATCGAATAGACGAAATATATTCTTCCGTGTCGAAACTATCCAATAAGGACTTGAATCAGCTAATTGATTACAGCGACAATAACCTCAAGATCTTAAAATTTTTACCCGACAATAAGGATATCTACAGTAAACGACTGGATTTCACCTACTACGGTTATTTGCCCATACTTTCATTGCGAAAAATACCTATTGACGAACCTTTTAATAAGTTTGTTAAAAGAAGTTTTGACGTATTTCTCTCCCTATTTGTGATTGTTGCGATTTTGTCTTGGCTGACTCCGATATTAGGATTGATCATCAAACTTGAATCAAGGGGCCCGGTGTTTTTTAAACAGAAAAGAAACGGGTTGGATTATCAGGAATTTTATTGCTATAAGTTTCGATCCATGCGACCCAATCCGGATGCCCATTTATATCAAATTTCGAAGAACGACCCTCGGGTTACAAGAATTGGAAAAATTATTAGAAAGACAAGTATTGACGAGTTGCCTCAGTTTATCAATGTATTAAAAGGGGATATGTCGGTGGTAGGACCCAGGCCGCATATGGTGAGTCATACACATATGTATGCCGAAAAGATCGATAAATTCATGGTGCGTCACTTTATTAAGCCCGGAATTACCGGATTAGCCCAGGTAAGTGGATATCGTGGAGAGGTAGAGGATGACAATCACATTATCAATCGGGTGAAATACGACATCTTCTATTTGGAGAACTGGTCGTTGTTAATGGATATAAAAATTGTTTTTCAGACGGTGTACAACGCCCTTAATGGGGAAGAAAAGGCTTATTGAGATGGACACTCCACTGGTAAGTATCATTACACCTTGTTACAATTCAGAAAAATATATTCAAGAAACCATTCATTCCGTTCAGCAACAAACCTTTACGAACTGGGAACAGATCGTTGTGGATGACGGCTCTGCCGATAGCTCCGTAAAACTTATAAAAGCATTGCAAGCTCTGGACCCCCGAATTCGTTTAATTTCGTTGAAAGAAAACCACGGAGCCGCGTATTGTAGAAATTTAGCAACCCAACACGCGCAAGGGCGTTATATAGCTTTTTTGGACAGTGATGATTTATGGCATCACGAAAAATTGACAAAACAATTGGGATTTATGCAGGAAAGAAGCTGTTATGTTTCCTACACTAATTATTTACATATAAATGAGGAGGGGAATTCATTAAAAAAGAGAATTCTTGCTCGTCCCAAATTGACCTATAAAAAGCAGTTATACAACAACTACATAGGAAACCTCACTGGGATTTATGATAAAGAAAAACTAGGACTGGTTTTTTCTCCTGATATTAAAAAACGTCAAGACTGGGCAGTTTGGCTGGAAGCTATAAAACGAAGTCAGAAACCAGCTATCGGTTTACAACAAGACCTTGCATATTACAGAATTCGTAAAAATTCCATTAGCAGTGATAAGCTAGCATTGGTAAAATATAATTTTCGATTTTATCACAACCATTTACAGTTTTCTTACATAAAGTCAATGAAATGCTTGCTACTTTTTTTTTGGGAATATTTTTTAGTTCGTACGAAATATATTCAACAATTAAAGTAAGGAGACAAATTGTTTTAATTTTCCTCTACTGCTCCGATCTAAAACAGCATGTCTTTCAAATAGTATATGAAGGTTATTCTGAAGATAGAGATCGAGGGCTTTTTGAATCGCTGTCATTTGATTTTGATTCAAGATCTTTTCAGAAACATATTTGATCTTAAATGTATCCAAAGCGTGCTGCTCAACAATAAATTCTAAAACATTCCCATCATCTTCAATTACGCTTTTTGTGATATAATAAAAAGTTAATCCCGGGACGGTTTTTCCGCCGGGGAGATAGGCAATATCGTTTGTCCTGCCAACCAATTCTTTTAGAACAGGGTATTTCGATGTACTAGTGGTTGTCAACGAACCTGTATCCCCAATGTCATATCGAATCATTGGGTGTGCTTTATTATAGAGAGATGTAATAACAATTCTTCCAAGGCTCCCTTTTGGGACATCATTGTTGTTCTCATCTAAAATTTCAACAAGTATAGTTTCACTGTTAACTGCAAAGTTTTTGTTTGGATCGGTAAACGCAATAAGATCTAATTCACTGGCGCCATATTCATTCAGAACCGGAACTCCAAAAACGGTTTCCATTAATTTTTTATCACGGTCGTAGAGCATTTCACTGGTTACCACACAGTACTTTAATGTTGGGCAAATGCAAGCGAGTTTGATCTTTTTTTTCTGAAGATATTTGGCAAAAAGCACGATTGAACTTGTATATCCATTAATGTAATCAAACTTCTTCTTCCTAAAATCCATTAAAAAAGATTCGAGCTTTTTGTCGGATAAGTCAAAAATAGGAAAACGGTACCGAGAACTTAAACAATCCTTCAACCGCTCTTTTAAATATCCAAAGGTATCTAATGGAATTCCGTAAAAACGAGCCTGCAATGATGTATGGAAGTTTAGGCCATACCAACCAAATCGATCTATAATTTCGGCCCAAGTAAGGGCATGACAAAATCTATCTTTTGCGAAGATAAAGGGATGACCACTCGAACCGGAGGTCTTATTGATATATACGTTTTTATCCGAATAAGAGTGCGATAGTCTCTCTTTCAGTGGCCGTTGTAAATCCGATTTTTGCATGACAGGCACATCATTCCATTGAATCACAGGGTTTGAACCAATGAATTCTTGATAAAAGGGATTGTTTGCCAAATGGTACTTTACAATGTCCATTCTTTTTGTATGGACATATTCTTCATAATCAGCGTCAGAAATGGATTGGATCTCCTTTAAACGCGCTTTTGCTTCCCCAATAGGGAAACGCTTCCATTTTAAAGAAAATTCAAATAAATTCATCTCTCTTTTATTAGGGCTTCAATTTACAAACAATTATTTTTGAAGCTGAAACAAAAACACCACTGTATGAATATTCTTGTATTAGGTTCAGGGGGCCGAGAACACACCTTTGCTTATAAATTAGCTCAAAGTGATCGATGTGCGCAACTTTTTGTGGCGCCCGGAAATGCAGGGACTTCCGCAGTGGCAACCAATCTAGATATTAGTGTAAACGATTTTCCCGCTATTAAAAAGGCTGTTATGGAACACAAGATCAGCATGGTGGTGGTTGGCCCGGAAGATCCTCTGGTAAACGGGATCTATGATTTCTTCAAAGAAGACGTATCGCTGAAAGAGGTATTGATCGTAGGCCCTTCTCAAAGAGGAGCACTGTTGGAAGGGAGTAAAGAACGGGCTAAAGAATTTATGTATCAACACAAAATTCCAACAGCTGCCTACCAAAGTTTTACCCCTGAAACTTTAGACGCCGGAAAAAAGTTTTTGGAAACTTTACAGCCTCCTTATGTATTAAAAGCCGACGGACTTGCCGCAGGGAAGGGTGTGCTGATTCTAAAAGATTTGAAGGATGCAAAAAACGAACTTGAAAACATGCTCGCTCACGCAAAATTCGGAGCTGCCAGTAATAAAGTTGTGATCGAAGAATTCTTGGACGGAATCGAATTGAGCGTATTTGTGCTAACCGATGGGAAAAATTATAAATTATTACCTACGGCTAAAGATTATAAACGAATAGGTGAAGGAGATGCCGGTCTTAATACGGGAGGAATGGGCGCTGTTTCACCAGCCCCCTTTGCCGACGAAACATTCATGCGAAAGATTGAAGAACGCATTGTAAAACCCACTGTAAACGGTCTCAAAGAAGAGGGGATTGACTACAAAGGGTTTGTGTTTATCGGACTTATCAAAGTAAAGGATGAGCCCTACGTCATAGAGTATAATGTTCGTATGGGAGACCCTGAAACCGAAGTGGTATTGCCAAGAATTAAATCCGATCTGGTGACCTTATTCGAAGCAACAGCCACCCAACAATTGGATAATGTTTCTTTGGCGTTGGATCCGCGATCGGCGGCGACAGTAATGTTGGTTTCAGGAGGCTATCCTGAAGCCTATGAAAAAGGGAAGGAAATTTTCGGACTCAATGAAGTCGGTGGATCTTTAGTTTTTCATGCGGGAACCATACTAAAGAATGATAAGGTAGTTACCAATGGAGGTCGAGTTATTGCAGTTACCTCGATGGACGATGACTTCCGAAGAGCCATAAAAAAATCCTACCAAGAAATAGCAAAACTATCGTTTGATAAGATGTATTACAGAACCGATATCGGTTTTGACCTCTAGTTATCCCCTAAAAAGGAATGCGAAGTCTGACTGCGATCTTCTTCCCCGGTGGTATTAAACACAGATAATTGTTTCATCCAATAAAAGAAGGCCACTAACCCAATGAACAGAAACGTCCAACTCATGAAATTGGCACCCCACCACGTAGTTGATTCAAATGAACGAACCGCATCTAATGGGTTGAACAATACAGTTTCCGCGGCAGATTGTATCCCTTCAAAAAATCCTTTCCAAGACATAGTAGTATATTTATAGCACAAAAATAGAAATTAAGCATGATGCTTACAAGCTTTTTCGGTAAATCTAGTCCTATCAATTTTTTATTGTTGGGGATTTTTATTTTTTTAGCCACCCTGTTACAACAAATTTATCAAACTAATTTCCAATATAATTTGAAGGAAAGCACACTGCTTTTGGTAGGGATCTTATTGTTGGTATTTTCTATGTTGTTGTTGGATTTTATCATCAGAAAGAATAAACTCACCCAATCACATACCTTTGGCATATTTATTTTCAGTTGTGTAGTACTGACTTTTTCTTTTCATTTAAAATGGGAAACACTTTTAGCTCAAATTTTTATCCTGTTTGGACTGCGCCGAATTTTTAGTTTAACCTCCGGCAAGAACACCGAAAAGAAAATTTTTGATGCTAGTCTTTGGATTTTACTAGCTTCCTATTTTTACTTTTGGAGTATTCTGATGATCATCTTCTTGTACGTTGCAATTATGCATCAGAGCCACAAAGAGCTGCGCTATTATTTTATTCCTATGGTTGCCTATCTAGGCATGTTTTTAATAACTACGGCCTTTTTTTACCTAAAAGAAGATTCTTTTCAATGGTTCAAAGAATGGCCGGAATCAATTTCGTTTAATTATACTACATATGCCCCCCCTCCTATAATGATTGGAATAACTCTACTGTTAACAGTATTTGTTTGGAGTTTTTCCCATCGCCTGAGCTTCCTTTCTGAAGTACCTAAAAAGTTTAAAACCAACTATATATTGGTCATGCATGCCGCTGTTATTTCTCTTTTTATGGCGGCCTTCGCCGAAGAAAAAACCGGAGAAGAATTGTTGTTCATGGCTGCGCCAATGGCTATTGTGGTCGCGGGTTATTTAGAGCGAAAAGGAGAAGATTATCTAAAAGAAGCGTTGTGTTGGGCGTTTTTATTGCTCCCGTTCTTGGCCATGTATTGATGAAATTAACGCATTGTTTAGCCATAACTAGTTCGGCTAATTGAATCCTACCTTCTGGTATTTGAAAATAAGTTACCTTTGTCCCAAGTAAAAAAGGATGTGATCTACCACTTTGATTCATCCGAAAACTAAGAAAAAATATTCCATGTTTACCGAAAAAGCGAATAGAATCTTTCAGGAAGTGATCAAGCACTATCACATTGAAGATAACCCTTACCAAGCCTTTTATAACCCTTACGATAAGAACACTCAATTGTTAGAGCATTTGTTGTATAGAAAATGTTGGATTGACACCGTTCAATGGCATTATGAGGACATTATACGCGATCCGAAAATCGACCCTGTAGCCGCGCTGGATTTAAAGCGTCAAATAGATGCCTCTAACCAGGATCGAACTGATATGGTGGAGTATATAGACGGCTATTTTCTACAGCAGTACAAAAATGTTCAGGTGCATGATAACGCAACTATCAATACAGAGAGCCCTGCTTGGGGAGTTGATCGATTATCTATTTTAGCGCTTAAGGTATATCATATGAATGAAGAGGCTTCCCGCCAAGATGCTTCCCAAGAACACCGAGCCGCTTGCCAGAAAAAATTAGAAATCCTTCTCGAACAACGGGTAGATTTAAGTACTGCGATTCAGCAACTATTGGAGGACATTGCACAGGGGCGGAAATACATGAAGGTATATAAGCAGATGAAAATGTATAACGACGATGAGCTTAATCCCGTATTACGCGGTCAAAAATAAAACCTGTGACCGCTCCCAATCATATACTCGTACTTAGGCTTTCGGCCATGGGCGATGTGGCAATGATGGTTCCGGTGTTCCGTTCTCTTATAAGTGCCTATCCCGAGTTAAAGATCACCCTGGTATCTCGTAAATTTTTCGAGCCTATTTTTGAAGGAATTCCCAACCTCACCTTTGTGCCTGCTGAAGTAAATGAAAGACACAAAGGCTTACTCGGAATTCTGCGCCTTTCCAAGGACCTGCAAAGAATGAAGTTCGATGCGGTGGCTGATCTGCATAATGTGCTTCGTTCCAAAGTGATTCGGCACTATATGAACCTTAATGGAATTCCTTCTGCCGCCATCGATAAAGGAAGAGAAGAAAAGAAAAAATTAACCCACTCCAACGGGCAGCCCCTTTCTCCTTTAAAAAGCACTCATGAACGCTATGCGGATGTTTTTCGACAATTGGGGTTTATGATTACACTGAATGAAAAAGTTCAATCAGTAAAGAGACCATTTTCGGGAAAAATTTTGGAACTTACAGGAAAGAAATCTACTCCCTTTATTGGAATAGCCCCTTTTGCAGCCTTTCAAGGGAAGATGTACCCGACGAGTCTAATGAAGGAAGTTATTGACGGGCTTTCAAAGAGAACGAACAGTAAAATAGTACTTTTTGGTGGGGGAGAGCAAGAGTCCGAGCAGTTAGAAGAAATCGCAGCTCCATTTCATAACGTGATCAACGTAGCCGGGAAATTAGATTTTTCCGACGAATTGGCGTTGATCTCCAATTTGGAGGTAATGCTTTCTATGGATAGCGGCAATGGTCATTTGGCTGCTAATTTTGGTGTCCCTGTGGTAACCCTCTGGGGGGTTACACATCCTTTTGCAGGGTTTGCTCCTTATTTGCAACCAAAGGAAAACCAACTGCTGTCGGACCGCGATAAGTATCCCTTAATCCCAACTTCTGTTTATGGGAATAAATTACCAAAGGGTTATGAGCAGGTGATGAAAACGATTCCTTCCGAGATAGTTATCGCTAAGATCGAAGAAATTCTAACTTATATATCGTCATAATCTACTACCAGTTTGGGTGTGGTAGGATGCGATTGACACGTAAGAATAAGTCCTTCAGCCACTTCACTGTCGGTTAAAATCTGATTTTTCTTCATTTCAACTTTGCCTTCTTTAACTCGCGCAAGGCACGAGCTGCAAATACCTCCCTGACAACTGTAAGGTGCGTCCATTCCTTTGTCTAATGCCGCTTCTAGAACATTTTGTTCTTGAGACATTTTAAATGTTTCTGTGACATCGTCAACGGTAATGGTTATTTCGGTCTCACCATCGTGAGCCTCATGAAGCTCCCCTTCTATTTTAGAGGTGAAAAGTTCAAAATGTATATCTTTCTCAGCAACATCTTTGGCGATCAAGGTAGATTTTGCCTCAAGGATCATTTCCTCCGGACCACATAGATAATACGAATGAAATGAAATGTCCTTGTATTTATTTTTTAGTAAAAAATTGAGCATGGATCGTTCAATTCTTCCGAAAAAACAATTTTCAACACTTTGTCTACTGAAAAAATAATCTACCAAAAGTCGTTCTGGATATTGAATTTGCAACGCCGCAAGATCCTTATAGAACATGGTCTCTTCTATGGTTTGATTTCCATAGGCTAAGGTAAAAGTTGAATTGGGCTCTGTCTCTAGAACCGTTTTTATCATCGACAAAACCGGGGTGATCCCACTTCCGGCTACAATGGCAAAATAATTATTCTTATTGGCCGCATCGGTTTCTAAGAAAAAGTGCCCTTGAGGAGGAAATACCGTAATTTTTGCGCCAACCTCCAAATGATCATTGGCCCAGACAGAAAAAATCCCGCCGGCCACCTTTTTGATCCCTACCCTCCATTCTTTGCCGTTCGCAGCAGAGCACAGGGAATAGGAACGCCTGATTTCTTTACCTTCAAGAGGGTGTAAAAAGGTAATGTACTGTCCTGCTTTAAAGCGAAAAGTATCTTTTAAGTGAGCGGGGATTTCAAAAGCTAAGGAAATAGCATTTGCGGTTTCTTTTTTCTTTTCTGAAACAGTGAGACTGAATGAGTCACTCATGTGAATTATTTTTTTGCAAAAATACAAATCAAAATGGGTCTTCCCCTAAGTTTACAAGGCATTAGTGACCAATTTTTACCTCAAAATCTTCCAGAAACAAAAAAGAAGCGTATTTTTACCCTCCTTTAGTTATCTTTAAATACTAAAAACAAAGGTTTTAAGTTAGAGTACTATAAACGAAAATAATTTTGAAGCGCATACATACTTTTACCGTTTTCTCTTTAGCCATATTGCTGTTAGTAGCGTGTTCCCGAAAGAAAAACACTTTCATGAGTCGAAATTATCATGCCGTAACGGCAGAGTATAATGCCATATATAATGGTGATTTGGCTTTAGATGCAGGTAATGAAGAATTATCCATCACCTATCGCGATAATTTTTGGGAAATATTGCCGGTGGAACGATTTGAAATAGAAGAAGCAATCGCAAAACCCGGAGAAGACGGAAATGTAAACTTCAACCGAGCAGAGGAAAAGGCAGCAAAAGCCATTCAGAAACACTCCATTTATCTGGATGGAAAGGAAAACAACCCTCAAATTGATGAGGCTTATATGTTATTGGGAAAAGCGCGCTATTTTGACCAGCGCTTTGTACCTGCTCAAGATGCCTTTAATTTTATTTTAAATCGCTACCCTACCAGTAATAATGTGAACGAGGCTCGTATGTGGAAAGCAAAAACAAACATACAATTAGCCAATGAGGATGGCGCGATAGAAGAGCTTACCAAACTGATGGACATGGAGGGGCTGAAGGAAGAAGACAAGGCCGATGCTGCAGCTATTATGGCACAGGCGTATATAAATTTAGACACCTTGGAAGCGGCGCTTCCCATGATAAAATTGGCCTCAGAGCATGTTCGTAATAACGAATTAAAAGGGCGTTATGCCTATATCAAAGGTCAACTTTATAATCGTTTAGAGCAAAAGGACAGTGCTAATTTGGCTTTTCAAGAAGTGATTGAACTAAAGCGTAAATCACCAAGGGTTTATATGATCAATGCCCACATTGAACAGGCACGAAATTTTGATTACGAAAAAGGCGATCGGATTGCCTTATTGGAGCATTTAATGGATATGGAAGAGAATAGAGAAAATCGTCCCTTCCTGGATATAATTGATAACCAAATAGGAGAGTACTACCGAAAAACAGAAAATATTGACACGGCGGTAGCTTATTATAACAAATCAATTAAAAACTACAAGCAAAATGATATCCTTCAAGCCTTGAACTATTCTACCTTGGCGGAAATTAACTTCGATAACGCGGAATATAAAATCGCCGGTCAGTATTATGACAGTACGTTAGCGTTTTTAGAGGAAAACTCCAGAGCCTGGCGGAGAATGAAAAAGAAGTTGGAGAATTTGGAGGATGTGATCAAATATGAAGATATTGCCACTCGGAATGATTCTATCTTACGACTCACGGACATGTCGGATTCTGAGCAATTAGCTTATTTTTCGCGATATACGGCTGAACTGAAAGCCCAAGCAATAGAAGATTCCTTGGCTAAAATAAAAGAGGAAAATCGAATCGCCGATAACGAATTTTACAAGAAAAATACCTCTTCTAAAAAAGAAGAAGGAGGGGCTTTTTATTTTTACAATAGCACCACTGTTTCCTATGGAAGGCAAGAATTTCAAAAAATTTGGGGAAATCGAAAATTAGAAGATAATTGGCGCTTTTCAACTAAGAAACAAACCTTTGATGAGGAACAGATAGCCGACAAGGAGAATACCGAAATAAAGTTAGATAAAAGTGAACTCTTTGATCCCCAGGCCTATATTTCTAAGATACCGACCGATGAAAAAGTAATTGATAGCATTGCCGGAGAACGTAATTTTGCCTATTATCAATTAGGGCTTATCTACAAAGAAAAATTTCGAGAGTATAATTTGGCGACTGATCGACTGGAAAAATTGTTAAGCTTTGAACCACAAGAACGCCTGGTTATTCCTTCAAAATACAATTTGTATAAAATATATGACCTATTAGGAAATACGGCATCGGCCGATAAATGGAAGAATGATATTTTGACCAATCATTCCGATTCTCGTTATGCAGATATTTTAAGAAACCCAACAAGTCAGTTAGCCAGCGACGAGTCGAGTCCCGAGTTTAAATACAAGGCACTTTATAAAGAATTTGAGGCCTCTAATTACGATTATGTGATCGCTACTTGTGACGATTATATGAATATCTATAATGGCAATGATATTGTTCCTAAATTGGAAATGCTTAAGGCTACTGCCTTGGGAAGAAGAGATGGATTTGATGTCTATAAAAAGGCTGTAAATTTTGTTGCCCTGAATTACCCGCAATCCTCTGAAGGAAAAGATGCTCAGAAAATATATTCCACCGTTTTGCCTCAATTGGAAAATAAGGAATTTATTGAACGGAGCGATAACTGGAAAATTGTGTATGCCTTTACCAAGGAAGAAAATGAATTGGCGACTAAATTGCAAGAAAGTCTGCTCAAGGCCATTGAAGAATACCGCTACACAAATATGTCGGTGTCTATGGATTATTATGATCCCAAAACAAATTTCGTGATCATTCACGGACTCAACAGCCAATTGGGCGGCAGAGGCTTTGCGGAAGTACTTAAAGAGAATAAAAAATATAAAATAAAAAGACCGTATTTTGAAATTTCCTCCCCGAACTACAAGATCATTCAGATTCACAAAAACTTAGAAGACTACTTTGCGTCCCAAAAAAATGTAGAAGAAAACAGTAATCCTCAAAAATAACAGAACATGTTTTCAGATAAAAAAGACAAAAATAGTATGGAACCAACAGTGAGCCAAAACAGAATCAACGAAGGAACACATCTTAAAGGAGATATTGTTTCCGCCGGATTTTTCCGAATCGATGGAAGTATCGAAGGAAATATTAGTAAACCCTCTAAAGTCGTTTTGGGGAAATCGGGAAGCGTCAAAGGCAAACTTAATTGTGAAGATGCTGATGTGGAAGGACGTTTTGAAGGCACTCTTAATGTTTCCGGAACGCTTACTTTAAAATCCACAGCCTTTATTCAGGGTGAAGTGGTTGTGGGTAAACTGGCCGTTGAACCGGGAGCTACCTTTAATGCTACTTGTACCATGCAGGGAGCGGCACAAAAAAACGCATCCGTTACTCCGGAAGAGACTCCTAAAACAAGTCTTTTTGATCGTAATCAACGATTCAAAACAATCGCCTCCAGCAAATCTGAGGTCTCGGAAGCCTAACATTAGCTTTATATGGGCAAGGAAAGTAATGGCATTAAGCGTTGGGCCATTTTGTCCGGTATTGCTATTCAAATGGGTGTGATCATCTATTTATTTGTTCAATTGGGGAAATGGTTGGATGCTAACTATAATGAAGGCAATAGAACGTTTTTAATAATATGTACCCTCTTAGGCGTTGGAGCCTCATTATTCCTTGTTATAAATCAAACAAAAAATCTTAATTCTTAGTAATGACGCGTAAAAGCTTTCGATTTTTGATGGCTCTTATTGGGATCCTTCACTTCGTTTTTTCTATACATTTATCATTGCTGTATGTATTTGATAAACCATTATTTGAAAACCAAATAATAGGGGCTTATCTTCTCAATTACTTGATGGCAGCCATTGTTCTATATCTGGTGGAACGCAATTTAAAGGTTGAATCTGCGCAAACAGGCTTTATTTTTTTAGCCGGGAGCGGACTCAAATTTCTAATTTTTTTCCTGGTATTCTACCCTACCTATAAGGCAGACGGAGCAATGGATTCCATGGAGTTTGCCACGTTTTTTGTGCCTTATGTGCTCTGTTTAATTTTAGAAGTTTACTATCTTTCTAAACAGCTTAATAATCAGTAATCTTAGCCTGATTTTATATAGGAAAAAAAACACTAAATTTTCTTTTTGCATTCTAAGTAATAACTGTATTTTTGCACCGATTTTTAAGGACACTATTTTAGTTCGGCATGCAAAAAAAAACACTCAATAGATTACTTACTTTTCTGATAGCAGTTTCTGCTTCCTTGCACAGTTATGCCAATGAGCCTTCTCAAGGGGGTGAATCTCAGGAAGCGCGTAAAAAAGAAGTTAGCGAATATGTCAAGCATCACAATCTTGACACACATGATTTTGGGTTGTATTCCTATACCGACGATCATGGTGAAGAACACCATGTCGGTTTTCCTCTTCCTATTATTCTATGGACAGATGGACTTCACGTGTTTTCCTCCTCCAAATTTCATCATGGCCAAGAGGTGGTTGAGTCGAATGGAAAGTATTTTGCCATGGACACTCACACCTATAAGATATATGAAACGGATGCCTCCGGACAACTTCATTACGGGGAAGATGGTCATCATGTCGAAAATGCAAAACCATTGGATCTTTCTATCACCAAAAGCGTCTTCATGATCTTCGTAGTAAGCTTAATGCTGTTTCTTATTTTTAGTTCCTTAGCAAAAAGTTATGCAAAAAATGCCAGTATTCCGAGTGGAGTAGGACGTTTTTTTGAACCCATTGTATTGTATATCCGTGATGATATAGCCATTCCGAACATCGGAGAGACCAAATACAAAAAATACATGCCTTACCTGTTAACGGTATTCTTTTTTGTATGGTTTCTGAATATATTCGGATTAACCCCACTGGGAATTAATGTAACAGGCAACATTGCAATTACAACAGCACTGGCCTTGATTACCTTTTTATTGACCAACCTTACCGGAACCAAGGATTATTGGTTGCATATATTCGATCCACTAGGGAGCAGTATGCCCTGGATCGCTAAAATTCCTTTGTATATTATCCTAATTCCGATCGAGGTATTAGGAATTTTCATCAAGCCTTTTTCTCTACTTATTCGTTTGTATGCAAACATGCAAGCGGGACATATAGTGTTAGGTAGTTTATTGGGGTTGATTTATATTTTCCAAAATTGGATCGCAGGTCCGTTGTCCTTCGGGCTGTCGTTCGCCATATCTCTAATTGAGTTATTGGTGGCATTGTTGCAAGCGTATATTTTTACGATGCTTTCTGCGCTTTATTTTGGATTTGCAAGTGAAACTCATGACCATGCGGATGCGCATGAAGGGGAAGTTCAACACTTGTAAGTAACATTGAATGTTTAATTTTAAATAAATATATTATGACAATTCCAACTATTGTAGGTGCAGGTTTAGCAGTTATCGGTGTAGGTATCGGTATCGGACAGATTGGTGGTAAAGCGATGGAAGCTATCGCTCGCCAACCTGAGGCTTACGGAAAAATTCAAACAGCGATGTTGATTGCAGCAGCGCTTATTGAAGGTATCGGTTTCGCTGCGATTTTCGCCGCTTAATCCTATCAAATAATGCACACCGCTGTAACGGTTGGTTATAGGGGTGTGTATTAAAATTAAACAAAAGCCCGGTTTGGGTTAAAACTATAAGTTTCATTTAATAAGTTACCCGTAATAACGGGCGATGAATATGGAAAAACTAATTGGAGAATTTTCGATAGGACTTTTTTTCTGGCAAACAGTATTGTTCGTTTTATTACTGCTTTTGCTTAGAAAATATGCGTGGAAGCCCATTTTAAATGCGGTAAGTGAGCGTGAAGAAGGTATTCGCAAGGCTTTATTATCGGCAGAAAATGCCAAAAGAGAGATGGAGAACCTTCAGGCAGATAATGAAAAACTATTAAAAGAAGCCAGAGCCGAACGTGACTTGATGCTGAAAGAAGCCCGTGAGATCAAAACGAAAATGGTCAGCGACGCTAAAGAAGAGGCCAAAATGGAGGCTGATAAAATGATCGTCCAGGCTCAAGCGGCTATTGAAAGTGAAAAGAAAGCTGCCATCGCAGAATTAAAAAGTCAGGTGGCAACGCTATCCTTGGAGATTGCAGAGAAAGTAGTAAAAAGCGAATTGTCCAACAGCGATAAACAACTAAAACTAGTTGAGGATATGTTGGGTGATGCTACCTTAAATTAAGACTATGTACGGAAGTAGAGCAGCCATACGCTACGCAAAAGCAGTATTACAAGAAGCCGGAGATGCCGACAAGGCGAAAGCGGTTTTTAGTGATATGGAAACCGTGAAGGCCACTCTTGCTGGAAGCAAGGAATTGAGAAACGTCTTGAAGAGTCCTATTTATAAGAATGAGGATAAGAAATCGGCATTACTTCAAATTTTTGGTAATCAAACTCAGGACATTAAAGATCTTGTAAATATCCTTGCTGAAAATCAGCGAACCAACCTATTAGGTGCTGTAGCAGATAGTTATATTGAATTGTACAACGAGGTGCAAGGTATAAAAGTGGCCACAGTAACTACCGCGGTTCCGCTTTCTTCGGCACTAGAAAAACAGGTATTGGCAAAAGTAGAAGCCCTCACAGGCAGTAAAACGGTCACCCTAGTCCAAGAAGTGGATGAATCCATCCTCGGTGGATTTATACTTCGGTTAGGAGATCTCCAATACAATGCGAGTATCTCGAATCAATTTGGAAATCTAAAAAAAGAATTTAGTAAAAGTTTATAAAACCCTTGGCATAGCAGCCAAAAATAGATACCTAAAAAATGGCAGAAGTTAAACCCGCTGAAGTATCAGCAATCTTAAGAAAACAACTTTCAGGTTTTGAAGGAGCTGCTTCGTTAGACGAAGTAGGAACCGTATTGACCATAGGAGATGGTATTGCTCGTGTATACGGACTTTCCAACGTTCAATATGGTGAATTGGTCGAATTTGAAAATGGTCTGGAAGGGATCGTACTGAATTTGGAAGAAGATAACGTTGGAGTTGTATTATTAGGCCCTTTTAAACATATAAAAGAAGGTGCTACCGTAAAACGTACGCAACGAATTGCTTCCATCAAAGTGGGAGAAGGAATTGTGGGTCGTGTCGTGAACACCCTAGGACAACCTATTGACGGTAAAGGCCCAATTCAAGGTAAAACCTACGAAATGCCCTTGGAGCGTAAAGCTCCCGGAGTTATTTTCCGTCAGCCGGTAAATGAACCGTTACAAACGGGTATTAAATCTATTGATGCAATGATCCCGATCGGAAGAGGTCAACGTGAGTTGGTAATTGGTGACCGTCAGACAGGTAAAACAACTGTTTGTATCGATACCATCTTGAATCAAAAAGAATTTTATGATGCAGGGGAACCCGTTTATTGTATTTATGTTGCCATAGGTCAAAAAGCATCTACAGTTGCTAACATCGCAAAAGTGTTAGAAGATAAAGGAGCTTTAGCTTACACGACCATCGTTGCTGCAAATGCTTCAGATCCTGCACCAATGCAAGTATATGCTCCTTTTGCAGGGGCTGCTATCGGAGAATATTTCCGTGACTCGGGCCGTCCTGCACTAATCATTTATGATGATCTATCTAAGCAAGCGGTAGCTTATCGTGAAGTTTCTTTGCTTTTACGCCGTCCACCGGGACGTGAAGCGTATCCTGGGGACGTGTTCTATCTTCACTCCAGATTGCTAGAGCGTGCTGCGAAAGTGATTGCCGATGATGGTATTGCAAAGAACATGAATGATCTTCCGGAATCTTTAAAAGGGATTGTTAAAGGAGGAGGTTCCTTAACAGCCTTACCTATTATTGAAACACAAGCAGGGGACGTTTCTGCCTATATCCCAACGAACGTAATTTCAATTACCGACGGACAGATATTCTTGGAAAGTGACTTGTTCAACTCCGGGGTACGTCCTGCAATTAACGTAGGTATTTCTGTATCTCGGGTGGGAGGTTCTGCACAGATCAAATCGATGAAAAAAGTTGCAGGAACCTTGAAATTGGATCAGGCTCAGTACCGTGAACTTGAAGCTTTTGCTAAGTTTGGTAGTGATCTGGATGCTGCAACCATGAACGTCATTGAAAAAGGGAAACGAAACGTGGAGATCTTGAAACAAGCTCAAAATGACCCTTTTAAAGTAGAAGATCAGGTGGCTATTATTTATGCAGGTTCTAAAAACCTGTTAAGAAAAGTGCCTGTGGAGAAGATTAAAGAATTTGAAAGAGATTATTTAGAGCTATTGAACGCAAAACACAGAGATATCTTAGATGCTGTTAAAGCAGGTAAGTTGACCGATGAGGTTATTGATGTGCTTTCAGCGGTAGCAAAGGATTTATCATCTAGATATTAAAAATCAATTCCTTCCTTTTCTCCTCTATGAAGAGAAGGAAGGCGTTCAGCTAAACTCAAAGAGAGCTTATGGCTAACTTAAAGGAAATTAGAAATAGGATTTCATCGGTAGGTTCCACGATGCAGATCACCAGTGCCATGAAAATGGTATCTGCTGCAAAATTGAAGAAGGCGCAAGATGCCATTACAGCTATGCGTCCGTATTCAGAAACCCTTACCACCTTACTCCAAAATTTAAGCGCAACCTTGGATAGCGATAGCGGAAGTAAATTTTCTGTACAACGAGAGGTGAAGAATGTTTTGGTAGTGGCGATCACTTCCAATCGCGGTTTGGCAGGTGCTTTTAATAGTAATGTAGTGAAAGAATGTAAGAAAAGCATCGCTGAAAACTATGCCGGTAAGAATGTTCACTTTGTTACCTTGGGGAAAAAAGGGAACGATATTCTTAAGAAGACGGAGAAAGTAATAGAGAACAATAATGCGATCTTTGACGACCTTACATTCGATAACAATGCAGCCATTGCGCAAAGATTAATGGATCTTTATGCCGAAGCACACTATGATAAGATCGTTATTATTTACAATAAGTTCAAGAATGCCGCTACGCAATTAGTAATGCATGAGCAGTTCTTGCCCATCGTTGCTGCTGAAAAAAAGCAGGAGGATAAGGCAACTTCAGCGGATTTCATTTTTGAACCCTCCAAGGAAGAAATCGTAGAGGAACTAATTCCAAAAAGTTTAAAAACTCAATTGTTCAAAGCACTGCGGGATAGTGTTGCCAGTGAGCATGGAGCTCGAATGACCGCTATGCATAAGGCAACGGATAATGCTAAAGAATTAAAGGGTAACCTAACCTTAGAATATAACAAGGCTCGTCAAGCGGCAATCACAAATGAAATTTTAGAAATAGTTGGAGGAGCTGAGGCATTGGCAGGATAATTTCTGAAACAACCTTGTATACTACCTAAACTTATGTGAAACCTCCCTATAACGGGAGGTTTTTTTATACCTTTAGGGCAAGATTATTGATAAAAGCCTTATGAAAAAAATCACTTATTTCATTTTGTTCTGTTGTGTAAGTTTAGGTAATTATAGTTGCGCAGGTGGGAAGGATGTGCTTTTCGAAAAGGAACCTCCATTTAAAGTCAAAGCAGCCTTTTTTCAAACCTGGGTAGCCGGGATTGAAGGAGGTGGATCCGGAATAAATGTTTCTATTATCCTAGGTGAAATCTTTGAAGAAATAGAGGTGAAAGAAATATATTATCAGGACAAAGTGACAAAGGCGGTTCAAGACACACAAAATATAGATAAGTACACAGGTTTTTTTGTGAATGAGATTAATCGTGATATAGTTATGGACGTGAATGCAAAGAAAGAGGCGGCCAATACACCTCCTGAGAAATCGCTCTTCACATTAAGCAAAAATGAAGCGGTTCTCAGTTATCTGCATAATGGGGAATACGAATATTACAAAATATCCGACCTTGAAGAAAAACCAATAATTGCCTATCCTGGAGCTTCTCCAAATGGGATTGATTAAATTAGCAAATGAATTGAAATGACCATTAAAATTATTAATACCTCCAATCATCCATTGCCTCATTATGAAACAGAGGCTTCTGCAGGCATGGACCTAAGGGCGTTTTTGCCGACACCCATTCGATTAAATCCCATGGAACGAGCCATCATTAAAACAGGCTTATTTATGGAATTACCCAAAGGCTACGAGGCGCAAGTAAGACCGCGAAGCGGATTGGCCGCAAAAAAGGGGATAACCGTTTTGAACGCCCCCGGAACAATTGATGCAGACTATCGCGGTGAAATAGGAGTTATTTTAATTAATCTTTCAAATGATCCATTTACCGTTGAAAATGGAGAAAGGATCGCACAATTAGTGATTGCCAAACATGAACGGGCTATATGGGACGAGACGGTTACCTTATCTGAAACGGCTCGTGGAGAAGGAGGGTTTGGTAGTACCGGAGTTAAATAAATGAGCACATGAAAATTATTGTCCCAATGGCGGGGCGAGGTTCACGTCTTCGTCCACATACCTTAACAGTGCCAAAACCACTTATCCCTGTGGCCGGAAGACCTATTGTCCACAGATTAGTGAGTGACATTGCCAAAGTTTTAAAGGAACCCATTGAAGAGATCGCCTTTATTTTGGGAGAGCCCGCCTTTTTCGGATCGGATGTTGTTCAAGATCTAGAAGAATTGGCACACAGTTTAGGTGCCAAAGCAAGTATATACCGACAATTGGATCCCAAAGGTACCGGTCATGCCATTATGTGTGCCGCTCCTTCTTTATCCGGCCCTGCTGTTATTGCATATGCAGATACGTTGATCCGTGCCAGTTTTGATCTGAATCGCGAAGTGGATAGTGTGATCTGGACCAAAAAAGTAACAAATCCTGAAGCCTATGGTGTGGTGAACCTAAATAACAGAGGAGAGATCATTGAACTAGTAGAAAAACCACAAACCTATGTTAGTGATGAAGCTGTGATCGGAATATATTATTTTAAGGAAATAGGCGATTTAAAAAAGGAGTTGCAATATGTCTTGGATCACGATATAATCAATGGTGGGGAATATCAAATTAATGATGGGATTAAAAGGATGATGACCGATGGGAAGATCTTCAAAACGGGCACCGTTGAAGAATGGATGGATTGTGGAAATAAAGCAGTAACAGTAGAGACTAACTCAAAAATGCTGCACTTTTTAATGAAAGACGGAGCCTCGTTGATTTCTGAGAATATATTTCTTGATAATTCAACAGTGATTGAACCCTGTTTTATTGATCAGGGAGTGACTATTAGAGACAGTAAAATCGGACCGAATGTTTCAATAGGAAAGGGCACAGTTATTGAGAATAGTACTGTTAAAAACAGCATAATACAATCTCAATCCGCCATTAAAAATGCTACCTTAGATCAAGCCATGATAGGAAACCATGTCACTTATGACGGCAAGTTTACCCAGGTGAGTTTGGGCGACTACAGCGAATTAGTATGAAATATGTTTTAATCATAACGAATTTGATTTTGTGGATGCTATGTTCCCACCTGACTCTAAATGCTCAGGAAATAGAGGAAGCACCTTCCGATGATTTAGGGAATGTGACAGATGCCTTTCAGGAAAATTTTTTCGAGGCCTTGAAACAAAAGGGAATCGAAAACTATGAATTGGCCCTGGAATCTCTGAAAAAGGCGCACAAATCTACCGGAGGAGATCCCGAACAAGAAGCGGTGATCAACTTTGAAATGGCAAAAAATCTAACGCTCTTAAAACGTTACGATGAGGCGGATCAATCCTTTCAAAAAGTGCTGGCAACAGAGGGGGATCGAATGGATGTGCTGGAATCATTATACGATCTATACTACCAACAAAGAAACTATGAAGCAGCCATACCCTTAGTACAAAAACTGATAAAGAAAGATGACGATTACAAAGAAGACCTAGCAAATTTATACCATCAAACCAAACGCTATAATCTAGCTTTGGAATTGTTGGATGAATTGGATGAAAGCTGGGGAGAAAGTGTATATAGGGACTCCTTGCGCAAACAGATCTATAAGATCACCGGGAACAATGAAGGTGCAATACAAGATCTGGAGACCAAAATTGAAAAGAACCCCAAAAAAGAACAAGATTACCTGAATCTTATTTTTTTGTATAGCCAGGAGGGAGATTCAGAAAAAGCTTTTGCGATGGCACAATCTTTACTGAATGAGATCCCCAACTCGAATAAAGTTCACTTGGCGCTATATAAATTTTATTTAGAAAAAGGGGATCTCCAACAAGCCATACATTCTATTCAAATTATTTTTGAGAGTACAGAGATCGAGGAAGAAAGTAAATTAAAGGTGCTTAGTGATTACTTAAACTTTGTATCACAACATCCGGAACATGAAGATACGGTGGAAGCATTGCTTCCCATTCTTTTAAAAAGTGAGCAAGGCGATAGATTTGAACAAATTGGAAATTATTTTGTTTCGAAGGGAAATCGATCCATGGCATTGAAATTTTATAAAGAAGGAATTGGTTTGGATGGTGATAATTTCAGTTTGCTTAAGAACACTATTTTGTTGGAAATTGATACGGGTAATTATAAAGATGCCGCCCTATTAAGTGAAAATGGGCTGGCTGTTTTTCCCGCACAAGCATTGTTGTATCTGCTGAATGGAGTAGCGTATAATAAATTAAATGATCCCAATAGCGCGATCAGTAGCTTGGAAATGGGCCTTGATTTTCTATTGGACGACCCAAAGATGGAAAGAGATTTCTATTTACAGTTCGCGGAAGCTTATCGACAGAAAGGGGATTTAAAAAAAGTGGAGATTTGGAACAATAAGGCAACACAAATTCAGATTTTGAATTAAGAAAAATGAAAAGACTGTATTATAGCATAATGTTGATTTCGCTCCTCGTCTTAAGTGGATGTGGAGGTGCCAAAAAGATCATGGAGGCGGAAGTTAGTTCCTCCGTTCCCATGGCACAAATACTTGTTTCGCACAATGAAGCCCTTCCCAATTTCAATACCCTGGCTTCTAAGGTACAAGTAGTCTATGACGACGGAAATAAACAACAATCCATGACGGTAAGTTTGCGAATGGAAAAGGACAGGATCATATGGATAAAAGCTTCTTTACTTGGCATTACACTTGCAAAGGCCATAATTACCCCGGAACGAGTGAGTTATTATGAAACGATCTCCAACACCTATTTTGATGGCGACTTTAGCCTATTAAGTGATTGGTTGGGTACAGAATTAGATTTTGATAAGGCCCAAGCAATACTATTAGGACAGTCTATTTTCAGAATGAACGAAGACAATTATCAGGTAACAATGGCGCAAAACCGCTATAAGTTGCAACCTAAAAATCAACCTCAAAATTTTATTCATTCGTTGTTTTTGAATCCGGATAATTTTAAAGTACTCTCAGGATCGCTTTCTCAACCCAATGATAGTCGGATGTTTTCTCTTCGATATGGGGATTATCAACAAGTGGAGGGCAGTTATTATCCTTCCGATATTTGGATTGATGCTACTGATAAAGACGAGAAAACAAAAATATCCGTTACCTATAAAAATATTGATGTGAACGCCGCTGTGAGTTTTCCCTTCGATATACCTGAAGGGTTTGAACAAATTCGTTTGTCAAAATGATAAAGAAAGCGCTTCTTTTTAGCTTATGGGTCGTATTATTTGCGGCCGCACCATGCTTTTCCCAATCCAAAAAACAACAAGAACTGGAAGATAAGCGTCAAGCTCTTCTGGAAGAAATTCAAAAAATTAATTCGTTGTTATTCAAGACAAAAGGTGAGAAGAAATCGGTACTAGCGGAAGTGGAAGATCTGGATCAACGAATAGCCACCAGAGAAAATTTAATTCGCGTGACCAATCAACAGGCAAATTTATTGACGCGAGAGATCAATACCAACTTGAGTTCTATCGATCAATTAAAGGAAGAATTGACGGTATTAAAAAAGGATTACGCAGCCATGATCACGAAGTCGTATAAAAGTAAATCCCAACAGAGTCGTATCATGTTCTTACTATCTTCTGAGAACTTTCTTCAAGCTTATAAACGAGTCCAATACATGAAGCAGTATACTCGTTTCAGAAAAAAGCAAGGCGAAGATATTCAGATCAAAAGTGTCCAACTAAAAAAATTGAATGAAGATTTGATCCAGCAAAAAAAGGACAAGCAAAAATTAATCGACGAGAACAAAAAGGAAAAGGGGAAGCTGGACGCTGAAAAGCAATCTCAGCAATCACTTATTGCTACTTTAAAAAAGGAGGAGGGGAAATTTGAAAGTCAAATTCGTGAAAAACAGAAGGAAGCCTCCAGAATTGAAAAGGAAATAGATGCCCTGATTAAGGCAGCCATTGCTGAATCTAATAAGGCCTCGGGAACAACAAAAACCACCACATCGAACACTTTTGCCTTAACCCCGGAAGCCAAGGCTTTGGCCGCCGATTTTAAGAATAACAAAGGCAAGCTTATTTGGCCGGTCGAGAAGGGTCGAGTGATCACCCCTTACGGAAAGAGACAACATCCCCAATTTCCAAATGTGACCCAAGATCACAACGGAGTAGAAATTATTACAGAGCCTAACGCGAAGGCAAGAGCGGTGTTCTCCGGAGAAGTTTTACAGGTGCAACAACTTAAAGGAGCCAATAAAGCGGTTTACATAAGACACGGGGACTATATCACCATTTATAACAACCTGGCAACGGTTACCGTAAAAAAGGGAGATAAAGTCACTTCTAAACAGGAAATAGGTACCGTTTTTACGCATCCAACTACGGGTCGAGCCGTCTTAAAGTTCTTTGTTTATCAGAACACTCAAAAAATGAATCCTGCCGACTGGATCTATAAAATGTGACGCTCAACTAGTTAAGAATTTTGAAAAACAATAAGGCCTATCTCCTTCTTAATTTTATAAATAATTCACTATCCTTTCTGGGAGGAATGGAATTATAGGCTGCTTCCATTAGTTCAATTTCAAAAAGAGGCTTGAAATAAGAAAGATATTCGTCCTTGTTCCCGCCAAATGGAGGTTCGGATATATTTAAGGGGACATTGAATAAGAGTCCTACCAATTTTCCATTGGGCTTCAAAAGAGAATGCATTTTTTCTGCATAATTCGAACGAAGAGTAGGGTCTAACGCACAGAAAAAAGTTTGTTCTATGATGAGATCGAATTCTTTCTGAAGTGTAAAAAAATCGCCCAGAATAAGTTGGTCCTTTGGAAAGTTAGGAACGCGATGCGTAAGATTTTCCAATGCCTTTTTCGAAATATCAACGACATACACATGGTTAAAACCCAGATGGTATAAATATTCGGCTTCATACGCATTTCCTCCTCCGGGAATAAGGATGTGCAGGCTCTTCGAAGTGAGTTGATCAAAGTATGTTTTTAAAGGTGTTGAGACATAGCCAATGTCCCAACCGGTAGTACCTTCCTCATAGCGTGAATTCCAATAGGAAGCATCCAGTTTCATACTATTGCCCGAGTTTTCCTGTGGCACAACTTACGAAGGATTTCGCTTTGGTGATCACCGAATTTTTGTCTCCTACCAGAGGATAGCCGATAGCGGCAAGGGATTTTTCAACTAAGGGGATCGTTTCTTCTTTTTCGAAAGTGATGTGTACCAAATTTTGGTCAACATCCACATCTACCGTTGAAACATCAGAAATATGCGCTATTTTTTCTGAAATGGTTTTAGCGCATCCGCCACATTTCAGGTTTTGTACTTGTAACGTTGTTTTCATTTTATAAATGATTTACCATTCTGAATATCCGCCTTTCAAATCATAGATTTCTTTGAAACCCATTTCTTCCAAAAGTAAGGCCGCTTTATGACTTCTTCCTCCGGAATGACAATAAAGGAACACAGGTTTTTCTTTGTTTAATTCCTTGATCGCTTTTGAAAAATAATCAGGATTTAAAAAATCTATATTGATGGCATAAGCTATATGACCGTTTTTATATTCCTCGGGAGTCCGCACATCGACCAGCTGAACCGTATTGGTTTCTATAGCCGATTTGAATGCTGCTTTGTCTACAATTGTAATGGGATCCTTTTCCTGAGCAAGAGCCCCTAAAACGAAAAGGAATAGAAAAAAGGAAGTGAATAGTTTCTTCATGGTCTCTTATTATGAAAGAAGTAACCCAAAGATAGGGTTACTTCTTTTATCAACCAACTAACCAACAACTTCTTCAGCGTTTATTTCACTGAATGAAAGCCATTTTATAGCAACGAAACTAAGGGTAAAAATGTTCTCAGAAAGTAACAGATGTTACACAACGAAACTATTTTTAAAAAAATTATTTGAGGGTGGTCGGACAAACGTAATCAGTGACGGGAACATCTGTTTTTTTAATGTCTGTATATCCTCCGGCCACATCTATCAAGTTATGAATCCCCCTGCTTTTCAATATGGAGGATGCGATCACGCTTCTGTATCCGCCTAAGCAGTGAACATAAAAAGTTTTGTCTTTTGGGAATTCAGCAAGATGGTCATTAAGAAAGCTCAACGGCACATTTTGAGCGTTTTCAATGTGCTCTGAAACATACTCGCTCTCTTTGCGAACATCAAATACGGGAACTTTACTTTCCTTGATTATTTTAGCAAATGCATCGGCACTTATGGAGGTGATGGCATCATATTCTCTAGCGTCTTTTTTCCACGCTTCGAATCCACCTTTCAAGTATCCCAAAGTATTATCAAAACCAACGCGAGATAGTCGGGTAACGGTCTCAATTTCTTTCCCTTCAGGAGTAACTAATAAAATGGGTTGCTTAATATCGGCAATAAGCGCTCCGACCCATGGAGCAAAATCGCCAACCAACCCAATAAAAATAGACCGCGGGATATGACCTTTGACAAAATCGGATTCATGCCGAACATCCAATACGATTGCCCCCGTTTCGTTAGCGGCAGCTTCAAATGCCATAGGTGTCAATGCCTGGGTACCACGTTCCAAAACCTTCTCAATATCATCGTAGCCTTCCTTATTCATCTTAACGTTAAGTGGGAAATATAAAGGAGGAGGCAATAAACCTTCTGTCACTTCCTGGACAAACTCAGCTTTGGTCATATCGGATCGAAGCGCATAGTTCATTCTCTTTTGGTTCCCCAGTGTATCGACCGTTTCTTTCATCATGTTTTTCCCGCAAGCAGAGCCGGCACCATGAGCCGGATAAACAATTACATCATCGGCTAAAGGCATGATTTTATTCCGAAGACTATCAAATAAGATCCCCGCCAATTGTTCCTGTGTCAGGTGTGCAGCTTTTTGCGCTAGGTCGGGACGCCCCACGTCACCCAGAAATAGAGTGTCTCCACTAAAGAGGGCATAATCTTTACCCTTTTCATCTTTCAGCAAATATGAGGTGCTTTCCATCGTATGACCCGGGGTATGCAAGGCAATGATGGTTACATCGCCTATTTTAAATTCCTGACCGTCCTCTGCAATTATAGCATCAAAGGAAGGGGATGCGGTAGGACCATAAACGATCGGAGCCCCTGTCTCTTTTGATAAGGTAACATGCCCGCTCACGAAATCGGCATGGAAATGTGTTTCAAACACATATTTTATTTTAGCGTTATTTTTATTCGCTTTTTCAATATATGGTTTGACTTCCCTCAACGGATCTATTATAGCTACTTCTCCTTTACTTTCAATATAGTAGGCCCCTTGTGCCAGGCAACCGGTATATATTTGTTCTACATGCATAATCTTAAAATTTGTGGTACAAAGTTACTAATAGTGAATAAATTAAATTGGAATGAATACTACATTATAACAGAAAATTCTTTGTAAAGGATGTAAATAGCCATGCCTAAAACAAACCATCCAAACCCTTTTTTAAGTTTCTTTCCATCAATAAATTTATTTAACCAGACTCCTATATAGATCCCTACAACCGATACAAGTGTAAATTTTATCAAGAAAGGCCAATCAATCTCTAGATTTTCTACATCTCCAATAAAACCAATTAGTGATTTTATGGAAATGATCAATAAAGAAGTGGCGACAGCCCTTTTCATTGGCAATTTTGCAAACAGAACCAACGCGGGGATGATCAAAAAACCTCCACCGGCACCTACAATTCCGGTAACCAATCCAACCACTAAGCCTTCTACAATAATAAAAGGGTAATTGTATGTGACGGGGCCTTTATTTTCATGAGTATCATTTCGTTTTTTTATCATGGATACAGCGGCGATCAACATGATCAACGCGAAGAAAACCATCACACTGAAATTTTTGGTGATGGTAAAAGTTCCCACCGTGAAGATCTCATCCGGGATAGCAGGGACAATAAATTTTCGAGTTGTATAGACGGCAATAAAAGCGGGAATAGCAAAGACAATTGCCGTTCTGAAATCCACCAATTGCTTCGACATATTTCGAAAGGTTCCGACCATTGCAGAAATTCCAACAACGAACAGAGAATAGGCTGTCGCCAAAACAGGGTTTAAATAAAAAAGATAGACCAAAACAGGGACGGTCAAAATAGAACCTCCACCACCAATAAGCCCAAGGACTAATCCTATGATCAAAGCACCTATGTAACCAAAAAATTGAGTGATCTCCATTTAATATTTATTCAACAGCGCAAAAGTAGGGTGAATCAGGGATGGAGGCTGTAACAATTGTTACATGCTTATTTTACAAATTAAACACCTCAATGTTGTTTCTGTGTAATTTTATTTTTCCAAGTTTTTCCAAGTTTTTCAGTAATCTGGATATCACCACCCTTGACGTATGTAATTCGTAGGCAATTTCTTGATGGGTAGTGTGTACCATTTTATCTTGGGTGACCTTAACCTTATCGCCTAAATATTTCAGCAACCGCTCATCCATATTCATAAAGGCTATGCTGTCGATGGCTTCAAGCATTTCCATCAGGCGGCTGTGATAGCTTTCAAACACAAAATTTCTCCAGCTACGATATTTTCCGGTCCATTCTTCCATTTTTTGAATGGGGATCATCACCAGTTTGGTATCGAGTTCGGCGACCGCTCTGATCTCACTTTTCGTTTGTCCGATACAACAACTCAATGTCATGGCACAGGTATCCCCTCTTTCCAGAAAATACAATAGCAACTCATCTCCTTCGGAATCCTCTCGAATAACTTTAATAGCTCCTGATATAAGAAGAGGCATAGATCGAATATATTCTCCAATCTCAATTAGTTTGTAACCTTCAGGAATTTCTTTAAAAGTTCCAACTTGATTTATTTCCTCCAGCAATTCCCTTTCGAATAAATGCCCGTAGCTCTGAATTAACTCTTCAATCATAAGATGTTGTCTATCTTAAAAATATAAAAAAGCCCCACATAGTGAGGCCTTTTTAGTAAGATATTTGGTTATTTGACCAATAATTTTTTGGTTATTGAACTATTTTCAGCAGCTATTTTTACAAAGTACATTCCGCTTGCCAAGTTGGATACTCCAATCTCCATGGCTGTACTGCCCTGAAAGTCAGATGAATCATAACTAACAATTTGTTGTCCCAAGTAATTATATATCGAAATCTTGGCATTTTCAGTCGAGACTGCTCCAAAATGGATTGTAAATTTTTCGTCTGCAGGGTTTGGTGCCAATACAATCTCTTCCAGATCGAAAGCCGGGGAAGATAGCAGTCCGTCGATAAATATATTATCGATAAAAGTACTATTCCCATTCTTGTTCACATTTATAAATTTAAAGATCACATTTTCTCCTGCGTAAGCGCTAATATCTATTTGTTCTGATCTCCATTGATCGGATGAGGTAGGTGCCCAGTTAGGAGTGGTTTCGTAATCCGGCAAGGTAGACAGATCTAATCCGCTTTTCCCGTAGAGAAGGGAGAAATTTTCACCACAATCTGTGGAAACACCAACATATAATATGTCGCTAAATGCTGCAGAATATTGGGCTTTGGCCAAATCAAAAATCAGGCTGCCTCCATTTGGCATATTAGTGAGGTCGTAAATATCGGTCAGTAAGGAATCGTTTTGATCAATACCTACGTAATCGAAATTATTCATATAAGCAGCTTTGGTCGTGTTGCCATCGGCACCGGTTATATTTTGCTTCTCTTCCCAGGTGAGATCCATATCCGGATTTTCAATGATCCAACCGGAAGGAGGAACGCCACTGTTCTCGAAGGTCTCTGCTTCGGCAAGCACACTAAGCGTAACGTAGGCGCTAAAGGCCAATTCCTGAGAGTCATTGAAAGGATTCTCATCACCATTTAAGTCGGACGAAACAACCAGTACATAATTGCCATTTTCTGTAAGCACCAAGGGGGTCGTAAATTCATAGGTTACTTCTTCGTTAGAGGCTATAGTACCTGTATAGGTTTCAATTACCGGGGTTTGACCCGTAACCTCGTACATTACTTCGAAATTACTCTGTGCGGAAGCTCCAAAATTCTTAAGATTGACGGAAACTATATTATTTCCGGCATTGCAAAGGGTGGAAAAATCATTTGGGCTATTATTAATGGATTGAACGGCAATATCATCGATTAATACACAGTTCAATAGACCGCCACCGTGCTGTCCGGCAAGGGTTCTTCTACTCTTCCATCCATCCGTTGTGTTTTTGGCAACAATTGCATACCATATCGGATCGGAAGTATTGGTGATCGGAACGGTGACAGTAGTTCCATTCGAATTTCCGGCTACTTCCATGTATTTTTCACCCAGGACATATAGGTCAAAGCTATTGGCTCCCGTATAAGCGTCCCATTCAAAGGAGGCCTGCTCCGGACATACTTGTGTAATGGTCAAGCCACTTACCAGGGGCGCAATTGAGAATGAGCCGTCACTTTCATCCTGATAAGCTCCGCTGGTAATACGGATTTTTGCTTCTCCCGTCAATTCATTCGGAACGGACCATAAGAAATTGGTAATCGTATTTGCAACGGTGGTAATTGCGATCCATGATCCTCCATTGTTTGTGGAATATTCTAAGGTATATGGATCGGTGGTGTTGATGCCATCCCAATGGATGTTCTCTGATTCTCCGGGCACAAAACTTTCACCGGCATTTGGATAAGTTAAAGTAAGATTTTCTTGAATCACCTCATAGACAATGAAATATTCTTGAGGTCCCATAGGGACATTAAAACCTGTGATCTCTAAGTCATAAATACCCGCACTTGGATTATTGATAAGCACCTGCTCCATATTGTTCAAATGGTCTTCACCATTGGTAGCCGGCAAATTCAAATTTACCGGGTTCGGCGTAGAATCTAAGATCCAAGGCAAATGAGTGCCATTGGAAGGGTCTGTCACAACCAGATCCAGATCGTTCACTAAGGCCGGAGAAGCTCCAGGAGAAGCTGCGGCATCATTCCAATACAGCATGAATCGTACCTGAGTGGTTCCGGAAGGAATTATAATCGAGTGAGTGTTTGAGTTTCCTTGGCTTATTTCATCGGAAAGATATCGCCCGTCCTCAAGTAAGATTCCGGCACGTAGGGCATTAACAATCCCCCAGCCAAATTTAAAGTCAGGACCTACATTTCCATAATCATTTGCCGTATTTAGCAGTGTAGCCTTAATAAGAGCAGAAGGCGGCAAGGACGCGTTTAGATCGGCATACGCTTCGTATAATTGAGCTGATATTCCGGCAATTCCCGGAGCAGCGGCAGAAGTTCCGCTAAATACCTGATAGCCATTATTCTCAGTGGTAGAGTTTTGTCCGTTACCATGGGCGGCAATGTCAGGTTTGATTCGGCCATCATGGGCAGGACCTCTGCTGCTTGAGCTAACGAGCGACCCGTTAAAAAGAACGTTCGCTGTTGCAATTACATTTTTACCTTGTTTATGACCCCCCGTAATATTTCCCCATTGGTTGCCTGCACCATATCCACAATCATTCCCATTTGAATTTCCTGCGGAAAATACATGTAATAAGCTCGGAATATCTATGGTTTGTTGGTCAACTGTCTGTGTGACGGTGGTATAACCTGCATTACATCCATTACTATAAGAAGAATTCGTAATATTAACGGCGCCGGTATTAATTAATGATTGCGTTGGTCCGTCCAAGAAATTGGCGGCATAATTCACAACATAAACATCGGAGCCGGCTGCCATCCCTCTTTTCGTGGGATCTAAATTCCCTGAACCGGCCATGATACCACCCACGCCATCGCCATGCGTCTGTCCGGTACCATTAGCAAGACTGTTGTCAATTCGACCTTGAAAATCGATATGGGGACCAACAATTCCATCATCACGCACCATGACTCCTATGCCATCACCGGTATAATTCCTTCCCGCACCTTGCGTGTCAAGATTACTGGATCGATGCAATCCTCTTCCCCGAGTATCGTCTTTTACATCCGGCGCGACCAAAACTTCTACCCATTTTACATATGACAAGCTTGTTAGATCTTCCAAGCAGTTGTCGGGGATGATCAGGTCTATCACATTTGCCTCTTTATACATTTGATCCAAGGCTATTTGATGCGCAGCCAAATCGCTTACCACGAAGTTTACGTCTACAAATTCATGGAATTGAAGCGTCACAGAAATAGTATTCCCTTTGAGCGCCCATTCACCGATATTCCCGTTTTTTAGATCTTGGCTCATTTTGAATCGACCTTCCACAGGGACGATGGCTCTTACCTGATTATTCTTTAAATAGTTAACCGAAGTGTTACTTGGAAAATAGGCCAGATAAGTACTATTTGGAATATATTCTATCAGTTCGATGTTATCAGATTTAAATCTATTTTGAATAGTCTGAGAAGGTGTTTCGTAGAACTGTACCCAGGCGATATAACCATTGGCAAGACGCGAATTTTCTGGTAATTGACCCCATGAGAAGTGCTGAATGTTTTCAGGAACATTGAGTGTTTCATCTTGGTAATGAATGGTATAATTTTGTTGGGCAAAACCATTGAACGAAATGATAACAAATGATAGTAGAAATAGAAATTTCCTCATAATTTTAAGATTAGGAATTAGAAATACTCCGGAATTTAGGTTAAAAAATCAACAGAATGCCAAATATAAAAAACGAAGAATAGAAATGGATCAATATATTGTTAATTCGCAGCATAAATTTTAAGAATCGAAAAGGATCTTTAGTTCGGTAGCATCGTTGGCCTTCATTTTTCCAGCCAGCACCAAACTTAATTGTCTTCTGCGCAAGGCCGCAACAAAACGTTCCTTTTCCAATGGAGTTTCAGGTTGAAGTTCCGGCACGGGCACCGGAGTTCCCATTTCGTCAACGGCAACAAAAGTATAAATCCCTTCGTTCGCTTTGGACCTGACACCACTTTCACGATCTTCAATCCAAACATCCATAAAGATTTCCATGGAACTCTTAAAAGCTCTTGACACCTGTGCTTCAATAGTAACTACGCTTCCCAAAGGGATCATTTTATTGAATGCTACATGGTTTACTGATACCGTGACAGTAATTCTTCTGCTGTGTCTTCTGGCTGTAATACTGGCGGCTCGATCCATACGAGCCAGTAATTCACCGCCAAACATATTTCCGATCGGGTTTGTTTCACTGGGAAGGACAAGATCTGTAACAATGGTTCTTGAATCTTTTGGCGTTTTTATTTCCATGATACTCGTATTTTGAACAAAGGTAAAGACTAATTTCGCTTCGGAAGAGTGAAGTGATGAATTTGTAGAAGAATTAACAATAAAATTAAGGGAGTTCTTGGACGAGCAGCCAAGCTTCCATATTACTGGATTTCTTGAGATTTCTCAGCGCTTGCAGTGCTTCGATTCGCTCTAAGTGGGAACTGTAAATCACTTGATGCAGGCCGTATTTGTTCACGCCAATGATATGTGCCGGGAATCCCATTTCTATCAGTTCAGATACTTTGTGATGGGCATTTTCTTCTACTCTGAAAGCTCCAGCAACCAAATGGTATTTCCCCATTTTTTTAGGAACCGAAAGTGTGATGGCCGGAAAAGGATTGGTCATTTCGAATGTGGCTTCCTGGATTTGATTTTCGAGCAGATCATTCGCCTTTTGTCGCTCGGCGAAGTTGTATTTCTCTACTTCATTCTCGTAGATCTTTAAACCACTAAAACCCCCTAATGTAATAGCTATAAGCCCGATGGCCGCATATCTGAATATAGGAATACGTGACTTAGTTGCCGTGGCATTTAGGTTCACCAAATTTGACTTTTCAGATAAGGTTTCTCTTAAGATAGAGTTGGAAGTAAAACTAGTAAGCCCAAAGGAATCGCGACTGAAATTTTCTTTATCGGAAGGAATAAACTGAACGTTACGCTCCTTGTTTAAACTGAATTCTCCAATATTTTGCAACGAAACCATCTCCCCCTCGGATAATTTCAAGGATATTTCTCCTGTGAAATTTCGAATCTTTTGAAGAGCAAGTTCATAACTATACCCTTCTGCCGAAGCCAAATAATTGGCAAGAATGCCATCATTGGTTTGCAACTGTCGGTTAAAGGACAATGTTTTACCGGGGGGATAAAAATTGTGTTCGCCATCGATTCGGGCTGTACGGTACTGGGTTAAAAAAGCACCAAACCCCGGAAGGATCACACATTCGTAGCGATAAAGCAGGTCTTTTATGTACTTGGAAAGTTCCATAGAAACAAACTTAAATTTTTTTTTGACGACAGTCAACTCTTCGACCTTTAACTTTTCAACAAATAAAATTTTATATAACTTTGGAGTTCTCCCCTTCAAAATTTCATTTCATGATTTCAGAAAATGAATTGCTGCATGTGATGGCATTGCAGCGAGTACCTAACCTTGGGGATACTTCAGCAAAAAAATTAATACTGGCGGTGGGCTCTGCGGAAGGTGTCTTTAAAGAAAAGAGGGAGCAACTTAGTAAGATCGAAGGAATTCAGGCCTTTCGACTTCGAGATCTAAAGTTGGACCAATATCTATCGGAAGCTGCATTTGAATTGCGTTTAGCAGAAAATAACCAATGGGAATACCGTTATTTCTTGGATAAAAATTATCCCGAACAATTGAAACATTGTTGGGATGGCCCCATTCTATATTTTCAGAAAGGGAATATCGATCTTCAAGGAAAGTTGATCCTGAGTATTGTCGGAACCCGAAAAGCCACTCCTTATGGAATTATGTTTTGCGAACGATTACTCGAATCCCTTCAATTCTTGAATCCCGTTATCGTTTCGGGATTTGCCTATGGAATTGACATCACAGCGCAAAGAAAGGCCATGGAATTGGGACTACAAACCATTGGTTGTTTAGCCCATGGGTTAAATCAAATTTATCCCAAGATCCACAGTAGATTCGTTCCCGAACTTTTGACAAATGGGGGACTTATTTCAGAATTTTGGAGTGATGACCTATTTGATCGAAAGAATTTTTTGAAACGAAATCGTATCATCGCCGGACTATCGGATGCGACGATAGTGATAGAATCTGCGGAAAAGGGAGGAAGTCTGGTTACTGCGGATATAGCCAATTCCTATAATCGGGAGGTCTTCGCCGTGCCCGGGAGAAGTAGTGATCCTCTTAGTTACGGATGTAACTATCTTATCAAAACGCAACAGGCGCATATGCTTACGGGCGTCGAGGACCTGATCTATGTCATGGGCTGGCAGTTGAACCCTAAAAAACCCAAACAAACACAACTTTTTGTGGAACTTACCGATGAGGAAAAAATAGTTGAGGCATATTTGAAAGAAAAGGAAAAGGAAGCGTTGGACCCTATTTCCATTTCATGCGGACTTCCTACTTTTAAAGTCGCTTCGATATTACTAAATCTGGAACTAAAAGGGATCGTTCGCCCTTTGCCGGGAAAAATGTTTCAATGGATTCAGTAACCGAGTCTTTGTCGTACCCTCGCCAATACTCCGTTCGCCACCTTGGACGCTTTTTTCGCTCCTAAATTAAGTGCTTCATCGACCTCATGTAAGTTTTCCATATAGTGGTGATAACGGTTTCGCGCTGCATCGAATTGGGTGAAGATAATCTCAAAGAGGGCTTGCTTGGCATGGCCATAGCCATAATTCCCACCCAAGTAATTACGCCTCATCTGTGCTATCTGCTCAGGGGTGGCAAGTAGTTTATATAATGCAAAGACATTACATGTATCAGGGTCCTTAGGGGCTTCCAGTGGCGTGCTGTCTGTTTGTATCCCCATAATTTGCTTTCTGAGCTGTTTCTCGGGAAGAAAGATGTTGATGATATTATCTTTCGACTTACTCATTTTTTCACCATCGGTTCCGGGAATCAGCATCGTGTCTTCCTGCACTTTGGCATCGGGGAGCACAAACACCTCTTCTCCCATTTTTGCGTGAAATCGCGCAGCGACATCCCTTGTCATTTCCAAATGCTGCAATTGATCTTTTCCAACCGGCACAATTTCGGCATCGTACAATAGAATATCTGCCGCCATTAACATTGGATAGCTGAATAATCCTGCGTTCACATCTTCCAGTCGATCCGCCTTATCTTTAAAACTATGCGCCAATGTTAGACGTTGATACGGAAAGAAACAACTTAAGTACCATGCAAGTTCCGTCACTTGAGGGATATCACTCTGACGATAAAAAACCGTCTTTTCAATGTCCAGCCCAAAGGCCAACCAAGTAGCTGCTGTACTGTAAGTATTATTTTTTAAGGTTTGAGCATCTTTGATCTGTGTCAAGGAATGTAAGTCGGCAATAAATAAAAAGGAGTCGTTTTCAGGGCGGTTTGCCATTTCAATGGCGGGTAGAATCGCTCCAAGAATATTACCTAAATGGGGGGTGCCAGTACTCTGAATTCCTGTTAAAATGCGGGACATAACAACTTGTTTTTGGCAAAGGTAATTTTTTTGAAGTATTTGCTGGTTTCAAATACGTATTTTTGAAATACATGAAGTTTCTTAGAACAATTTTTATCATACTTTATCGGATCTGGTTTTACATTCTGGTCACGGTTCCTATTTTACTTCTTTTCCCCATTTTATTGATAAGCATCTCAAGGGATAGCTGGTATCCTTTCTTTTTTAGGATCGCTCGAATTTGGGCCAAATTTATTTTATCCGGAATGGGATTCTATACGGTGGTGGTCCGAAATGTTACCTATGAAGAAAAGAAGAGTTACATGTTTGTGGCAAATCATACTTCCATGATCGATATTATGTTAATGCTTTATGTCACAAAAAACCCCTTTGTTTTTGTTGGGAAAAAGGAATTGGCTAAAATCCCACTATTCGGATTCTTCTACAAACGAACTTGTATATTAGTGGACAGAGACAATCCCAAGAGTAGAAGGGAGGTTTTTACGCGGGCACAGGAAAAATTGAACAAAGGGCTAAGTGTTTGTATCTTTCCGGAAGGCGGTGTTCCCGATGAGTCCGTTCTCCTGGATGAATTTAAAGATGGAGCTTTTCGATTGGCGATAGAACATCAAATTTCAATTGCACCCATGACATTTCATGACAATAAAAACCGTTTCCCTTATTCCTTCTACAAAGGAGGCCCCGGTAAAATGCGAGTAACTATTCATCCCGTATTTCCTACCATTGACCTCCATATGGATGACCGGCGGAATTTAAAAAACAGAACCCGAGAGGTAATCCTTCAGGAATTGCGATCTAAGACATAAAAAAAACCGTTCTATGGCGAAAGAACGGTTTTTAATTTATTGCTCGGTATAACCTAACCTAACCAACTAAAAAACTAATCTAAAATTTAAAACTTAATCCACTGTATATCCCAAAATAATAAGGTTTAAAGTCCACGGAAGTGTCTGTATAAGGGTTAAGTTGATATTTGAACATAGGTTCAACGTTAAACCTTAATTTACTGCTTAACTTATAGTCAAATCCCAATCCTACGTTGGTTGAGAAGCTTAAACTATTGAGGTTATTGGCCTCTCCCAACACACTTCTGAAACTACCGTCATTAACAGAAATTTCACTGCTGTTTAAGAAGAGCGTACTAAATCCACCGATCATATTAATACCGAATCGGTTATCTAAAAGTACATATTTAGCTTCCAATGGAACCTCGAAATAACTAATGCTTTGTCTTATTTCGGCGTTCTCTGAAGTAGATTTTAAATTCAGCGCACCGTAAGGATTGTTCGGATCATTAGAGTTGTTAGGGATGGTTCCTTTATCAAAGGCACTGATAACATTCCGGCCGGGATTTGAATAATCTACTGTCTTTAGCGCAAAAGACGCAGGTCCGGAAGCAATTTCAATTCCGCCAGTGGCATAGCCAACATTTACATTGTTAACTCCTGTGCGCACTGAAAAACGATCATTTATGTTATAAGCGACTTGTACCCCGTAGCTAAAATTGACTTCTCCATTCTGACTGTTATCCGAAAAAGCCGGATCGATGGAAGAACCACCATTTAAGCTGCTGTAGTAAACTGGTCCTACATTGGGTGTAACTTCCCAGGAGTGCGTTTTTTCTTCCTTAACGTCAGTGATCGCCTCTTTTTTATCCTCCTCGATTGCGTCAAAAATAGATTTCTTATGGGAAGGGTTTTCCACTTCATTTTTTAGTTCTGACGGCTCTTCATCAGCCACCCCTGTTTCTGTCTCGGAAATAATTTCTATATCCTTCATCTGCTGCTTGGCGGGGTTCTCTTCTTTGGTAATCTTAGCGGCGGTAATGGCCCCTTTAGCAACTCCTGCCGGATCATCTGAATCTTCTCCGGGAAGCGACGTTTTTTTATCATTAAGCCTGTTCTCTTTGTTCTGCGTTGTAGCAATTTCGGAGGTTGAAAGCGCTTTTTTATTCTTTGGAGCTTTCAACAGAGGGTTTGTTTGTTTATTACTTTCAGGGGTATTGGAAGAGTGATCAACCTTATTGCCATCGTTCCCGTTGGTTTCAGAAACCATATTGTTTTTACTCTCTTGATCTGACAGATCTTTTTCAGCATTGACAAACCTTGTCTTGTCATCATTCAATTCTATTGCCGGGTCTTTTGACAGATTATTATCGTCAGTTGTCACAGAAGAATCTTCAACAACCGCATCTTGAGTAGAACTCGAATTAAATAAACCATTGCCTATGGTCAGTAATAAAGCCAAAACAGCAGCAACACCGCCAAGTTTCCACCAAAGCGGGATCACTTTTCGGTCGTTCTCCTTCTTCAATTGAGCTTCAATTTTAGTCCAAACCTCCGGAGAAGGAGTGGCTTCAAATTGACCTAACTGGTCTTGGAACAACTGATCTATGTTTCTCTTTTTACTCATTTTATTTTTTCAGGTCAGATCATTACTGATCTTGATGCCTGAAGTTTTCAATTTTTGTTTTTAATATCATTCTGGCTCGAGCCAAGTTAGATTTAGAGGTTCCGTCACTAATTCCTAACATATCGGCAATGTCCTTATGAGAATACCCATCTAAAACGTATAGGTTAAACACTAAACGATATCGATCAGGCAACTCCTGAATAATCTTCAGCAAATAGTCCAAAGGAATCGATTCATTTTCCACTTCAACGGATGGCTCTTCAATTTGCTCCTCGTTAGGAATGTCGAAAATTCGTTTCTTTCGATATTTTTGAAGGACCGTGTTTACAGTGATCCGTTTCATCCATCCTTCAAAAGAACCTTTTCCTTCGTACTGCTCTATTCGGCTAAAAATGGTGATAAAGGCATCTTGTAGGCTATCCTCCGCTTCTGTGCGATTTGGAGAATATTTAAGGCAAATCCCAAACAATATGGTTGCATATTGTTGGTAAAGCGCTGCCTGTGCTTTTCCATCCTTCTTTTTACACCTTGTTATGAGCTCGTCTAAAGTCAAATAGGACTGTGTTAATCTACTGAATATGAGTAGGCAACCTCTCGACTTTGAACTTTACTTCCATAAGATACCTTTGATGGTTATAGGTTGCGTGAGGTTATAAATTTTAAGAAGAAACCGAAATTATGGCTTCTTTGATTTTTTGTTCAAGTTCCTCCATGAGCTCGGGATTATCAAGAAGTAATGATTTAACAGCATCTCTTCCTTGCCCAAGCTTGGTGTCATCATAACTGAACCAAGAACCACTTTTTTTAATGATCTCGTAATCAACACCAAGGTCGATTATTTCTCCCACTTTTGAAATTCCTTCGCCATACATGATGTCAAATTCGGCTGTTTTAAAAGGGGGGGCCACTTTGTTTTTGACCACTTTAACCCGGGTTTTATTCCCTACCGCTTCACTGGCATTGTCTTTAATTTGAGTCGATCTCCTGATATCCAGTCGGATGGATGCATAAAATTTAAGGGCGTTTCCTCCGGTTGTTGTTTCCGGATTTCCGAACATAACCCCTATTTTTTCTCGTAACTGATTGATAAATATGACCGTACAATGTGTCTTGCTGATCGATCCGGTCAGTTTTCTAAGTGCTTGAGACATTAAGCGAGCATGTAGCCCCATTTTACTATCCCCCATTTCACCTTCAATTTCACTTTTGGGCGTCAAAGCAGCGACAGAGTCAATGACAATGATATCGATAGCGCCACTGCGAATAAGGTTATCGGCAATCTCCAACGCCTGTTCACCATTATCCGGCTGTGAAATGATCAGGTTTTCTATATCAACCCCTAATTTTTGAGCATAATTTCGATCGAAGGCATGCTCGGCATCAATGAAGGCGGCAATCCCTCCTTTTTTTTGAGCTTCTGCCATGGCGTGCAGCGTGAGTGTAGTCTTTCCTGAAGATTCCGGGCCATAAATTTCGATAACCCTTCCCTTGGGATATCCGCCTACTCCTAAGGCAAGATCCAACCCTAACGATCCCGTCGGGATCACTTCCACTTCCTGTACGGCAGCATCTCCCATTTTCATTACAGTTCCTTTTCCGTACGTCTTATCCAGCTTGTCCAAGGTTAATTTTAGCGCCTTCAGCTTGGCATCTTTCTCATTGCTCATAGATATAAATTTATTGATTTTTTAATGAATAGGCTAAGTTACTATTTCTTTGGTTTCACGACAATATTAAATGATTTCATCCCCTTATATTTTGTTAACAATAGGTGCGAATTCTTAAATGGCAGGTGTTTAGATGATTTTACTATTTATTGTTCAAAGTGATACTCTCGTTCTACTTTGCAGACCCGGACTGTGTACTTTTCGTACCATTTTGTTCTCCCCAGCAGCTGTGCCTTTTGATGGTCTACTTGCGATTTCCATCTGGCAATCGCTTCCGTACTCTCCCAGTAGCTGATCGTAATTCCTATCTCCCCTCGGGCATGGTCCATTCCCAGGTATCCCGGATCTTCAGCCGCCAATCGCTCCATAAGTTGAGCAGTTTCTGCATATCCTTCCAGTAGTTCAGTTTGCTGATTCGTGAAAATAACGGCGTAATAGGGTGTTTTCATTCTTTGTATATTCCAATATATAGTTCTCCGTCAGCATTCATATGGGCTCGATACATTCCTTCCGTATTAAACTCCATCGAGACATTCCCTTGTCGATCGATGGCTACAATACCCCCGTCACCACCCATAGCAGGCACCTTTTTCTGAATTACTTCTTTGGCGGCTTCCTGCAGGCTTAATCCTTTGTATTCCATTAGCGCAGATATATCATGGGCCACCACGGCGCGGATAAAAAACTCTCCCCAGCCCGTGCTCGAAACAGCACATGTAGCATTATTCGCATAGGTCCCTGCGCCAATAATAGGAGCATCTCCAATTCTATTCCAACGTTTGTTCGTCATTCCTCCGGTTGAAGTTCCTGCGGCAAGATTCCCGTTTTTGTCCAAAGCAACGCATCCTACGGTACCAAATTTTTGATTTTTGATAAAAGGATCTGCGAACGAGGTGGATTGGCTGTGGTCGATTTTTGCCTCTTCGATTTCTTTAGCTTGCTGCAAGGACCGGAACCTTTTTTCCGTATAAAAGTAAGAGGGATCCACTAGCTCAATGCCCCTGGATTGAGCAAAATTTTCTGCTCCTTTTCCTCCCAGCATCACATGTTCGCTGTGTAGCATAACTTCTTTTGCCAGATCGATAGGATTCTTGATCTGCGTAACTCCTGCGATCGCTCCCGCGTTCAATGTTTGTCCATCCATGATGGAGGCATCTAATTCGTTGGTTTCATCGTGTGTGAACACGGCTCCTTTTCCTGCATTAAATAAAGGGGAATCTTCTAACACATTGATGGTTTTAGTGACCGCTTCTATGGAGCTTCCTCCACTTTTTAAGATAGCATGCCCCACTTTTATCGCCTCCTCCAATTTTGCTTTGAAGGCAGCTTCCAGTGAATCGGTCATGTCTTGTTTTAAAATAGTCCCTGCTCCACCATGAATAACAATTCCAAAATTTGGGGCAGTATCGGTCCTATTCATTTCTCCCGAAAATATACTTTTTTGATCGTTTGTAGGGGAGTTCTTACACCCAAAAACGATAAAAATAAGGGTGAAAACTGTTAAAATTTGATGCATTTCGAAAAAAAATAGATGCTGTTCCGAAGATAGTATAAAATCCTTGATTTCGCTGGGTTTTATCAAATTTTCAACATGGAAAATTCATACAAAAAATGTTCAAAACATCGATGAAATACATTAAAAAACCGATAAAGTGTTGTTTGGAATGTTTTTTTACCTATATTTGACCCACATCAAGCCCCAAATTTGATGCCCCCGAAAATGAAACTACTTAAAACTAGCCTACTGGCTATGGTTATGCTACTAACTGTGGCCTGTTCAAAAGACGAAGGAACTGAAAACGTTGATCAATCTAATTTAACGATCGACCTTAACCTAGCCAATGAAACGGATTGGCAAATGGCCAATGAAATTTTACAATACGTTAATGAATACAGAGTTTCACAAGGTCTTCCACAAATAGCCCGCGATCAGCAATACGCTTCTGCTTATGCAGTGGAACACACACAATATATGATAGATAAGAATCGAATCAGCCATGATAATTTTGGCGTTCGTTCTCAAGCCTTAAGAAATAGAGGTGCACAATCTGTGGGAGAGAATGTTGGTTTTGGTTACAATTCCGCTCAGGACCTCGTTAATGCTTGGATTAATAGCCCGGCACACAGGGATGTAATGGAAGGTAATTATACACACACCGGATTTGGTGTCATGCAAAACAATTTGGGAAGATATTATTTCACCCAAATTTTCTATAGAAAGTAATATACCCTGAATTTTTAGATTAACTGCTTTTGCCGTATTTTTATGCGAACACATAATTATACGGCAATGGCTATTTCAAAACCTTTCAATTTAACTAAGTGGATCGAAGCCAACAGAGATCTCTTAAAACCTCCTGTAGGGAACAAGAATCTCTATGTTGACGCCGAAGACTATATTGTAATGATCGTTGCCGGGCCGAATGCCAGAAAGGACTATCATTACAACGAGACAGAAGAACTTTTCTACCAGTTAGAAGGCAATATCACTGTAATCATTCAGGAAGACGGGCAACGGAAAGAAATGCCCTTGGGTCCTGGGGATATGTATCTGCATCCGGCTAAAGTTCCCCACTCTCCGGGGAGAAGCGCCGGATCCATCGGCCTTGTGATTGAACGAAAAAGAGCAGGACAAGGGTATACCGACGGACTCCTTTGGTTCTGTGACAATTGCAATACCAAATTGCACGAAGTGTATTTTGAATTGAATGATATCGAAAAAGACTTCTTACCACATTTTAAAGAATTCTATAATTCTGAAATACTAAGAACTTGTAAGAATTGCGGAACGGTAATGGAAACCGATAAACGATTCGTGGCAGAATAACCAATCATTACTTCTTTATAACAATTCTTTTACTTCCTTTTGTCTTAGGGATTACCTACCTTTGCAACACCTAAAAAAAACGATAAAAATTCAAAATATGAGCACTGTCGCTACTTCCTTCGGAATTGAAGAAGCTCTTCAAAAATTAGGAATTCAAGAAATAAATTATGGAACATCCACAGGAAACGACTGGTTTCCCGGTGAGGAAATGATGTCTTCTTTTTCACCTGTGGACGGAAGTTTGATCGGGAAAGTTACTACTACTTCCCGAGAAGAATATGAAGCAGTAATGAAGGCTGCGACCTCCGCATTTAAATCATGGCGTTTGATGCCTGCTCCTCAACGGGGTGAGATCGTACGACAATTTGGAGACGAACTCCGCCGATTAAAGGCGCCTTTAGGAAAGTTGGTTTCCTATGAAATGGGGAAAAGCTATCAGGAAGGTTTGGGAGAAGTGCAGGAAATGATCGATATCTGTGATTTTGCCGTAGGTCTGTCTCGCCAATTACATGGTTTTACCATGCACAGCGAGCGCCCGGGTCATAGAATGTACGAACAATACCATCCGCTTGGAGTGGTTGGAATTATCTCGGCCTTTAACTTCCCCGTCGCTGTTTGGAGTTGGAATACGGCGTTGGCATGGATCTGTGGCGATGTTTGCGTCTGGAAACCTTCTGAAAAGGCTCCCTTATGTGGAATCGCTTGCCAGAAGATCGCGGCTAACGTTTTTGCGAAGAATAACCTACCCGAAGGTATCTCCTGTTTGATCAATGGAGATTACCGCGTGGGAGAATTCATGACTACAGATAAAAGAGTTCCTTTGATCTCTGCTACCGGATCTACCCGCATGGGAAAAATTGTTTCCAGCACCGTGGCAGAACGATTGGGAAGAAGCCTCTTGGAATTAGGTGGAAACAATGCCATCATCGTAACCCCTGATGCAGATATCAAAATGACGGTGATCGGAGCAGTTTTTGGAGCGGTTGGGACATGTGGACAGCGTTGTACCTCCACTCGAAGATTGATCATTCATGAAAGCATGTACGAAAAAGTAAAATCTGCGTTGGTAGATGCCTATAAACAACTGCGCATTGGAAATCCTTTGGATGAAAATAATCATGTAGGTCCACTGATTGACAAAGATGCGGTTGCGATGTATAACAAAGCATTGGAAAAAGTAGTGGCTGAAGGGGGAAATTTGATCGTTGAAGGAGGAGTGCTCAAAGGAGCAGGGTATGAAAGCGGATGTTACGTAAAACCTGCTATTGCCGAAGCTAAGAATTCCTTTGAAATAGTTCAGCATGAAACCTTTGCTCCTGTTCTTTACCTTTTAAAATACAGTGGGGGTGTCGAAAATGCGATCGAGATCCAAAATGGTGTAGTGCAAGGATTATCTTCGGCTATTATGACCAATAACCTTCGTGAGGCAGAAGCTTTTTTAAGTCATGCCGGAAGTGATTGTGGTATTGCAAACGTAAATATTGGCACCTCCGGTGCCGAAATTGGGGGAGCTTTTGGAGGGGAAAAGGAAACCGGGGGAGGTCGTGAGTCCGGATCAGACGCCTGGAAAGTATATATGCGCCGACAAACCAATACGATCAATTATACCACTCATTTGCCTTTGGCACAGGGGATTAAATTTGATCTATAATTAGATGTAATATGCATAAGAGCCCGCTGTTTCAGCGGGCTTTTTAATTTCGGCCATTTTCAACCGGGTATAAACGGTATACGGGTTCACTTTGCCAAACTTCCTTGGTTTCCACATCTATAACGGATAAACGACCTTTGAAGGCGGCTCCTGTATCCACATTCCATACATTGGCGCGTTGGATAGGAACTTCTTCTCCCATGCGTGTAACCGGCGTATGACCAATATAGATTTCTTTGAATAATTTAAGCCTGGGGGGATAAAATTTTTCCTCGGGATCCATCCCGGGATTTAATGCACATGCCATTTCCCACAGCGTGCGATCCCAGTAAACCATATTGGGATAATACTCATGTTGAGGTCCTTGTAGGCTCGTAAAACCGGCATGCACATAGAGTCGATCTTCGGTGTCAATGTGATAATTCACCAGGGATTCAAAAAATTGGACATGCCTTTGTCTTTCTGAAACACTCAGAAGAGCATAACTTTTTTGTGTCGAGCCACCTCCGTGGTGCAGCCACATAGGATTAGCTTCCCCCTTGGTCAAGTAGTTATAACATAATTCATCGTGATTGCCTCTTAATAATACGCAATGATGACTTTCAGCAAATTGAATTAAAAAGGAAACGGTTTCGGCATTTTCACTCCAACCATCTACATAATCCCCCAAAAAGATAAAAGTATCCCCGGGCTTAGGACCAACTTGATCCAGCACCTGTGTCAGTGCTCTTACACCACCATGTATGTCCCCTACTACAAGTGTTCTCATAGATTGCTTACTATTGCGATAATCAAGATGATCATCAAAATAAATACAATAAAGAAGAAGATCTTCCAAAACGAATAGGGACGCTGTCCCGAGACCACTCCTGTTTGTCCATTGACAAAAAAGTTGAATCGTTTACCTCTAAAACGGTATGCGCTGACATAAACAGGCAATAAAATATGCTTAAAGGTCTCTTGTGACAGGGTCATATCCAAAGAGGAAATACGTTGTGTATCTCCGCCGATATCATTACAAACCCAACGCTCTGCGATTATTTTTGCTTCTTCTGTGGCCTCTAAATGACCTTCCTTTAAAGGAATGGTATATTTTTCGGTCACAAAACCGGACAGGTAACCGCTATCAAATGGTTTTAATTCATTTAAGTTCCAGTTGGCGACTTTGGCCGGAATCTTTCCGGA
>JAHEMZ010000107.1 GCA_024643385.1 Flavobacteriaceae bacterium
AGCATATCACCACTCAATAAACCAAACGCAGAAACGATTGTGGCTATAAGAATAATAGTACCGCCTATCGGGCCTACCAACTTCGTTGCCACCTCTGCAATCGGGGCAGTTTTATTCAAGGCCAGTTCGCTTCCCATTACTCCCTGTGCAACGAATTGTGTAAGCAGGTAAATGATTACTATACCTGCCACACCCAGCAGTATTCCCCGGGGAATTGTTTTTTGCGGATTTTTTATTTCACCACTCATATTCAAAGCAGTTTCTCCGCCAATGAATATAAAAAACAATAGCAGGCAGGTATCCCCTATACTTTTTATACCGGGTACTGATGATATGGAAAAATTTGAAGGGGAAATAAAAAACATTCCGATCATCACAAATAATAACAAAGGCGCCAGTTTTAGTAAAGTAACTGCATTGTTAAACCGGGCCCCGCTTTTAACCCCTCTTATATTAATGATTGCTAACACTCCAAATACGAATACAAAAAAAATGACCCTGACATAAAAAATCGAAAATAAAGGGAACCAGGCCGCCAGCATATCTGTCATTACATTAATCAGTGCAGCATCGCTCAGCATGGCATACGCAAACCAGAATAAGGTATTGATTAAAAATCCTGGAAACGGACCAAATGCTTTTTCGACATAAGCAGCTGAACCACCTGAGTCTGTCACTTTGCTTCCAACTTCTGCATAGCAAAGCATAATTAAAACAATCAGCAATCCGCAAATGAGATAAGCAATAAAGGCAAGGGATCCGAGATTTGCTGCTGCAACAGCGGGCAAAATAAAAATACCGCCACCTATAATAATATTTACTGCATTTAAAGCAACACTTGTTGTACCTATTTCCCGTTTTAATAACGTCTGGTTTTGGTCATTCATTTTTTAAATATACTAACACCCACATAAACTAAAAAGATCTCCGCCTAGGCAGGTGCTCCAAAGAAAACACCACACCTTGATTGGTGTTCTCTTCCACCAACCACAAGATTAAACACTCTCCCGGTAATCCGGAGACTGTGTGTCCGGATTAGCTTTTTAAAAAGCCGTATTTTGTCCTTCATTAATTAAAAACAAAAGGAATGAACCCGGATTTAGTGGCACGACTAAAAGAAGTAATCACTTTGTTGAATAAAATAGAGCGGACATACGCATCCGAACGTTCAGAAACTATTGGGCAATTACAGAATAAAATATGGGACGACTTTGAACTTCAAAATGAAGAACTTTATTTTCTCCAGGAGCTTGCAGGTGATTTAAATTTTTATGAGCCTGTTGAAAAAGACCGTGATATAGCCTTAGGCTATTACGATGACGACAAGCTATTGGAACTAAAAAGCGAAGCATTAAAAAATATTGAACCCTTTTTGGCCACCCGATAATTATCATGCCCTCCCGTTCTCAACCGTGACAGTTCTTCAACAAAAAAGACCATGCAGTGGTTGATATTTTATTCCACCAACCATATAAAATAAAAAGCAATAAGAGATTTGTTTGTAGCTTTTAAAGCAAGAAAAACAAAAATCCTTACCTTACAAAGATTCAAATTCTAAAACAGGGTATATGAGTGCCTTTGTTCACTTAAATTTTTTTTCGATATGAAAAAGAACCTACTTCTTGCTTTTACACTATTCATCTTCATTACTTCTATTGCACAAAAAGATGGCAACATCACAATAGGAACTATTGATAGTGTTCAATCAAATATCCTGAATGAAAATCGCAAAGTTTGGATATATCTTCCCAATGGGGGCCAACCCGGCAGATTTTCACAACGGTATCCCGTAGTCTATTTATTAGATGGCGATGCACATTTTTATTCAGTAGCGGGTATGATTCAGCAACTGAGCCAGATAAATGGCAATACCATCTGCCCGGAAATGATCGTAGTCGGTATTCCTAATACCAACCGTACCAGGGATCTCACACCAACACATGTAGAAGCTGATCCTCCTTTTATGGATAGTGCATTTGCAAAGCCCTCCGGAGGTGGAGAAAAATTCATTTCATTTATTGAAAAAGAACTGATACCGCATATTGATTCCTTGTATCCTACTCAACCTTATAAAATGCTTATCGGGCATTCCTTTGGTGGCTTAACGGTTATGGATGCTTTAGTCAATCATACAGGACTATTCAATGCATATATAAGTCTTGACCCCAGTATGTGGTGGGATAAAACCAATTATCTCAAAACCGTAAAAAAGGAACTTTCCACAAAAAACTTTTCCGGTACCACACTATACCTGGGCATAGCCAATACAATGGATGAAGGGATGGATATTAATGAAGTAGAAACCGATACATCTTTCGCTACCCGGCATATCCGGTCCATTTTGGATATGGATAATTATATAAAGGATCATCCACCAACAGGGCTGAAATATGCCAGCAAATATTATGAGAATGATGATCATGGATCGTTACCCTTGATTGCAGAGTATAATGCGCTGCGCTTTATTTTTGAAAAGTATCGGTTTAAATTTAACATGGAGTTTTTTTTCAACCCTACATTTAACGTGGCAGCAGAAATGAAAAAACATTATGTAGAAGAGGTCACGCCTATATTTGGATATAAAGTTTCCCCACCGGAAGAGCAGGTAAATTCGATGGGTTATCAATTCATTGAAATGAAACAAATGAATAAAGCCGGACAATTATTTAAAATGAATGTGGAGAACTATCCTACAAGTCAAAATGTCTGGGATTCTTATGGTGATTATTTTTTAGCAACCGACGATAAAGAAAAAGCCATGGAGAACTTTAAAAAAGCTTTATCGATCAAAGAAACTCCTGAGACAAGGAAAAAGTTGAATGATCTTTTAAACTAAAGAAACGAAAAACAATTTCACATCATGGTTGGTGTTTTATTCCACCAACCACATTCATAAAATCATCAATTAAAGGAATAGAACGTCTTATACTATTCATTGACAAATCCTTCATTGACACTTCTTGTAATTATTAAAATATTTACAAACAGCCATGCTATAAAAAAATTATAGCAACTGAGTAAACTTTATTTAAACTTAAGTAACTTATATTTGATTACTACAAAGTATAAATTAAATATGCACAAAAAAATCATATTCTTTGTAACACTTTTCCAATTAGTCGAAAATATAGCAGAGGCTCAAAGCCTAAAACAGGTTGTTGCAAAAATTGAATACGCTTTTGTAAACAGGGAGTATCCGCAAGTAATTATAAAAGGTGATTCTGTTTTGTCAACACTTTCAAAAACCAAACGGGCTGATCAAAAGACTTATGCTTTATTATCATTCTTTACCGGCAGTGCATACCTGGAAACCGGTCAATTAGATAAAGTCGAATCAA
>JAHEMZ010000017.1 GCA_024643385.1 Flavobacteriaceae bacterium
GAACCCCACAAAGTTGCTCAAAGTATATCAACCCAGTGATGTCAATCCGGAAATGGTTGATACAACGGTTCAATATGTGAAAAAATATCACACCATAGCCGATTTCAGCCTGATCAATCAAAATGGGGATACGGTCACCCAAAAGGAGTATCAGGATAAAATTTACGTGGCTGATTTTTTCTTTACCACCTGCGTGAGTATTTGTCCGATCATGACCGATCACATGGCTCAAATTCAAAAGGAATTACAAGATGAAAGTGATGTTTTGTTACTCTCACACAGCGTAACGCCTGAAATCGATACAGTGGCTCAGTTGAAGCGATATGCTATTGAGAAGGGTGTGGACGATCGAAAATGGAATCTCGTTACCGGTGATAAAAAGGAGATTTACGATCTGGCCCGAAAATCGTATTTGGCAGCTAAAGATGCCCCCTACAATAAATATGATCTGGTGCATACTGAAAACTTTGTATTGGTGGATAAAAAAAGACGAATTCGCGGTTTTTATGACGGTACCGACCCCGAGGCGATTCAACAGTTATTGTACGACATCCAAATCTTAAAGAAAGAAGAGTAAGCATCATTTTTTAAGCCCAATATTTTCCCTACATTTGCATTGTTTAAAATCAATCTAAATAGAGAAAATGCCCACCATAGCATCACTAAAAAAAGGACAAAAAGGGATCATCAAAACATTTTCCCTCGATTTAGTGCCGTTGAAATTGCTGGAAATGGGTTGTCTTCCGGGGAATGAGGTTACTTTGGTGCAATTGGCCCCCTTCCATGATCCACTCTACTTGAATATCAACGGGAGTCATTTAGCCATACGGAAAGAGATTGCTGCTCAGATCGAAATCGAATTGATTCCCTAATATGGCTCAACAAATCAACGTCGCACTTGTTGGGAATCCCAACACCGGAAAAACTTCGGTTTTTAACCGACTTACCGGCCTCAATCAGAAGGTGGGGAACTATCCCGGTATTACGGTTGAAAAAAAGGAAGGTCTCAGTAAACTGGGGAGGGGCAAAAAAGCACATATCCTGGATCTGCCCGGCACCTATAGTTTAAATGCTTCCTCCGTAGATGAAAATGTGGTCATTGAGCTTTTACTGAACAAAAATGATAAAGATTTTCCTGATGTCGCTATCGTGGTCTGCGATGTTGAAAATCTAAAAAGAAATTTACTGTTATTTACCCAGATCAAGGATCTTGGTATTCCGGCCATATTGGCGATCAACATGTCTGATCGAATGCAGCGAAAGGCGATTTCCATTGATATTCCTGCGATGGAAGCAAGATTGGAAACAAAGATCGCATTGATCAGTTCTCGGAAAAATGAAGGATTCGAATACCTCAAAGAGCTTATTTCCAATTATAAGAACATTTCTACCAAAGCATGTATGGATGCTACGGTCATTGCCCCGGAATATTTTGAGCGATTGAAAAGAACCTTCCCCAACCAAGAGCTGTATAAACTTTGGCTGGTGATCACACACGATGTGAACTTTGGAAAGTTGGATCGAAACGAGTTTAAAGGCGTGGGTTCCTTTCAAATAGAATCAACAGGGACGCTGAAACGTTTACAACAAAAGGAGACCATCAAACGATATCAATTCATCAATGAGACCTTAAAAGAGACCTTATTCATTGATACCGCCAATGCCAAAGACCTGAGAAGTAGATTCGACCGTGTCTTGACCCATAAAGTGTGGGGGTATGTGATTTTCTTCGGTATCCTGCTACTCATGTTCCAAGCTATTTTTGATTGGAGTAGTTACCCGATGGATTTTATTGATACCACCTTTGCTTCCTTAAGTGAATGGATGATGCATACCTTGCCACCGGGCGATTTTACCAATTTATTGGCGGAAGGAATTGTGCCCGGATTAGGGGGCATTATTATTTTCATTCCACAGATCGCATTTTTATTCCTCTTCATTTCCGTGTTGGAAGAGAGTGGCTATATGAGTCGGGTGGTTTTTTTGATGGACCGCATCATGCGTAAGTTTGGATTGAGCGGAAAGAGTGTGGTCCCACTGGTATCGGGAACTGCCTGTGCGATACCGGCCATCATGGCCACGCGTAATATTGAAAATTGGAAGGAGCGGCTTATCACTATCTTAGTCACTCCATTTACCACTTGTTCCGCAAGATTACCCGTATATCTGATCATTATCTCCCTTGTGATTCCCGAAGAGAGGATCATGGGAATATTTAGTTTACAGGGACTTACTTTAATGTTCCTTTACTTTTTAGGATTTGCCTCGGCGATTGTTTCTGCCTATCTATTGGATAAAGTACTTAAGATTCGGAATCGATCCTTTTTTGTGATTGAAATGCCTAATTATAAAGTCCCAATGCCAAAAAATGTGGTCATAACCGTCGTGGAAAAAACCAAATCCTTTGTTTTGGGTGCCGGGAAGATCATTTTGGCTATTTCTGTTATTTTATGGGTGCTTGCTTCCTACGGCCCCAGCAACTTTAAAAAGGCAGAGTCGTTAGTGATGGAAGCGAATAAGGGAAATGATATTTCTCAAAAGGAGCTGGAAGCAAAAATAGCCTCTTTTAAATTGGAGCATTCTTATATTGGGATCATTGGAAAGGGCTTAGAACCTGCGGTTGCACCGCTTGGTTACGACTGGAAAATTGGAATCGCCATTGTGAGTTCTTTTGCGGCGCGCGAGGTGTTTGTGGGAACTTTGGCCACTATTTACAGCGTGGGGAGCGAGGAAAAGGAAACAATTCGAAACCGTATGGCGGCAGAGATCAATCCTATTTTAGGGGCCCCTCAATTTAACTTTGCAAGTGGGGTTTCATTGCTTTTATTCTATGCTTTTGCGATGCAATGTATGAGTACATTAGCGGTTGTCCGTAAAGAAACCAATAGCTGGAAATGGCCCCTTTGGCAATTATTCTTTATGAGTTCGTTGGCCTATATTGTAGCACTTGGAACTTATCAAATTTTGAATTAATTTTGAACTATGCAGACATTATTAGTGATACTGACCTTCAGCCTGGCACTGGCCTTTATCATAAAGAAATTTGTTTGGGCCCCCATTTTTGAGGGACGAAAGAAATCGATAGGCACCTTAGATGGAGGGAAAACAAAATGCGGAGAGAAGGACTGTAAATGTCATTGACCTATTTTCGTTCAGAAACCAAAAGGGTATAAGGGGTAGATTCTTTTCCTTCTTCAGGATAAGGATTTAAGTCTATAGCCTCAATCAAATATCCATCCCTGCGGTAAATGGTTCTATCCTTTGATTCATTTCCTGTGGTTTCCCCAAGAATGACAGAGATATCTTGCTTGCCCCCCTTTTCATCTGTGACCTCTAATTGAACGATGGCGCGACCGGCCCAAATGCAATTGGTGTATTTCGGACAGCGTGAATCTTCACGAACATCGGTAAACTTCACAATGACGTCATGCACTTTTACAGACTCTCCTTTTTTGATCTTAATGGCGATTGTAGGAGTTGATCCGGTTTCACTTTGTGCAAAAAATGAAGTAACGAAAAGTAAACAGCAGATAAAAAATAGTTGTTTCATTGATCAAAGGTTTTTTTGAAAGGTATAAAAATTGTGCCAAAATTATCCTAAAGCAACATCTAGTGTCATCATCACAATGAATCCGCCTATAAATCCCATCGTGGCAATATCAGTGTATTTGTCCATTTGGGTTTCCGGGATCACTTCTTCCACCACTACAAAGATCATGGCTCCGGCGGCAAAGGCCAGGGCGTAGGGTAAGATAGGTTGAAACGTAAGTACAGCCCAGGCGCCCAAAACGGCTGCGATAGGTTCTACTAAGGCTGAGGCTTGTCCATACATAAAACTCTTTTTTCGACTCATACCGGCTCTTCGCAATGGCATAGCTACGGCTATTCCTTCCGGGAAATTTTGTAGGCCTATTCCCAAGGCGAGCGCAACAGCACCTCCAACAGTGGCTCCGTCAAATCCGGCAGCTACACCCCCAAAAAGAACACCGACGGCCAATCCTTCGGGAATATTGTGAAGAGTGATGGCTAATGTAAGCAAGGTGGTACGGTGCCAAGGAGTTTTAATTCCTTCTTTCTCTGTTTCCTTAAAGTTGATGTGTAAGTGTGGAAGTATTTTATCTAATCCAAATATAAAAAGTGCGCCTAAAAAGAATCCGAAGGCAGCCGGAAATACTTTTACAAATCCTTCGCCCGGACTCATTTCAATTCCGGGAGCTAAAAGGCTCCAAAAACTGGCGGCCACCATCACACCTCCGGTAAATCCCAGCATCCCGTCAAGTACCGCTCGATTCATGGTCTTGAACATAAAAACCAAAGCAGCTCCCAATGCGGTAAGACCCCATGTAAAAAGGGAAGCGTATAACGCTGCTAAAACAGGGTCAATGGTTCCTAGGTAATCAATTATTTTTTCCATTTGATTCGTTTAAAATATTTTCACATACAGATTTTCAGCAATTTTCTTCGATATGAAAAAACGATTCCCATTCACTTCTATTTGCATGGAATCGTCAAAATCCTCTTTGGATATGACGGTAATTTCTGCTTCAATAGCAATCGATCTCTTATCCAAGTATCTCAAAAAGTTGCGCTCCGATTCTTTCATGCCCACGCAAATTCCTTTTTGCCCTTTCGCTAATTGGGACAACAATTGTTTTTCTACTTTTTTGAATTGACCATTTTGATCGGGGATTGGATCTCCATGAGGATCCACTTTAGGAAATCCAAGAAATTCCTCTAATCGATCAATTAGACTTTCAGATTTTATATGTTCTAATTGCTCCGCGATTTCATGTACCTCGTCCCAGCTATAGTGGAGTTTTTCAACCAAAAAAACCTCCCAGAGACGATGTTTTCTGATGATATTAACGGCAATTTCATTTCCTTTTTCGGTGAGGGTGGTACCTTTATATTTTACATAGGACAGGACTTGTTTGTCCGCCAATTTTTGTACCATGTCGGTTACAGAGGAAGCTTTCGTCTCCAACTTTTCGGCAATGGCATTGGTGCTTACCTCAACCCCCACATTTTGTTGCAAGTGATAAATGGTCTTTAAATAGTTCTCTTCAGCCAGCGTAAACATAAGGCAAATATAAAAATATAATTAGAATAATCAATAAATATATTTAGACCAGACTAAAAAAATGATTATAGAAGATCCTTTCCGCCCATGAGGCAATGGATTTAAGGCTTGAAAAAATGGGAGGGTGTTGAAAAATCGATCTAAAAACCTTTCTCTCGTTGCAATTGTTCGTAGGCTTCACGCACTTTTCTGAATTTCTCTTCGGCGCCTTTTTGATAGACCTCATCCATGTGCTGTAACTTATCAGGATGGTACTTTTTTACCATTTCCCGGTAAGCCTTTTTGATATCGGCCACGGAAGCATCTTTTTCAATTTCGAGAATTTTATAGGCACTATCGGGATTATTAAAGAACATGGCTTTGATACTTTCAAAGTCGCGCATTTGTATCCCCATATAACCGGCAATTTTTGCAATTTCCTGAACTTCAGCCTCGGTTACGTGGCCATCGGCATTGGCAATACTGAATAAAAAATGGATCACCTGTAATCTCGATTCATAGCGCATTCGCTGACGAAACATTCCGCCAATTTTGTCGGCCGCGATGCCACGCTTTTTAATGACTTCATTAAACGTCCTAAAAATGGCATTGGCTCTATCTTTACCATAAGCTTGAATAAAATATTGGCGCACGTAGTCAAGTTCCGACTGACTTACCGTGCCATCTGCCTTTATAACCAGGGATGCCAGAGAAAGAAGATTTAATTCAAAGTCGGCCGGTGAAACGCGATCCCCCGAACTGCCAAAGACCGTTTTTCGATTAGGATAGGTTTTTCCGGCATTCATGTTGTCGATGATGCTCCCTATGATAAAACCCAAGATAGCACCGGGCCATCTAAAAAATAAAAGGCCCAACAGCCCTAAGAACCAACGAATCATAGAATGGTAGATGAAATGAATTAAAATGCCTGTAAAGATAACTAATCCTTTAAAAGTGTTTAGATAGATTTAAGAAGTATCATTACGAAATTGGTTATATTTGCCCCAAAATTGTTACACTTTAAATCAAAATATATGTATCCAGCAGAATTGGTAAAACCCATGAGAGAAGATTTAACCCGAATTGGTTTTGCTGAATTATTTACGGCAGATGAGGTAGATGAAGCAGTTCATCAGGATGGAACGACTTTGGTGGTAGTAAATTCAGTTTGTGGTTGTGCGGCAGCGAATGCGCGTCCCGGAGCTAGAATTTCTCTTCAAAACGCAAAGACTCCGGACCGTTTGGTCACGGTATTTGCAGGTGTTGATTTTGAGGCCGTTGATGCCGCAAGAGCCTTAATGGTTCCATTTCCTCCAAGTTCACCCTCTATGGCTTTGTTCAAAAACGGTGAATTGGTTCACATGTTAGAACGTCATCATATTGAAGGACGCAGTGCCGATATGATCGCAGAAAATCTAAAAAGTGCTTACAACGAGTATTGTTAGTACTTCTTTTAAATCGAAAGACAAAACCGCTTCAATATCGAGGCGGTTTTTTTATTTTTGATCTATGCGGACTCTGTTAAAATTGATAAGCTATCCCTTTTCTGTGCTGTTTTATGTGCTCTTCGGGATCTTGTTGCTCCTTTTCGAAGGGATCCAACGGATCTGCCTGAATGTGTTTGGCTATAACGCCCATAAAAAAAGTGTGGGATTGGTGAATGGACTCTTCTTGGTCTGCCTGTCAGTTTTGGGTACGATCTTTCATTTTCGGATCGCGGGGGAGATACCCAAAAATGTTCCGATCATCATCGTATCGAACCATCAAAGTTTGTGGGATATTCCACCGATCATTTGGTTTCTGCGAAAACTACACCCCAAATTCATCTCCAAAAAAGAACTGGGTAAAGGGATTCCGACCGTTTCCTATAATCTAAGAAAAGGAGGTTCTGTGCTCATCGATCGCAAAAATCCAGTACAAGCCACAAGAGAGATTAAAAAAGTGGCGGAATATATCACTGAAACCAACCGCAGTGTGGTTATTTTTCCGGAAGGAACCCGAAGTAGAGATGGTATTCCTAAAAAGTTCCACCGGAAAGGCTTAATTACCTTATTTGAAAATGCACCGGATGCTTATGTGCTGCCCATTTCCATTAATAATTCATGGAAGTTACAACGCTACGGAATGTTTCCCATCCCTATGTTCACACGTCTGACCTTTTATGTGCATCCCGCCATTAAAGTATCTGATTTTGACTCTGAAGGGCTGATCGATAAAGTAGAGGTCTTGATTAAAAGCAGAATTATTTCAGCTGGCAAATAGGTTAAAACAATTTCATTTGAGGATTTTTTAAGGATAGATACAAGGCGCGATTCAGCGCAGGCATTTTACGCCCTTCCATATATCTTGCTTTCCCTAATCGAACGGTGTCGGCAATTTGTTTCGCAATTATTCCATCTCCTTTGATGCGTTTTCCCCACCGACTGTCGTTTAGTTTCCCGTCATGACATTCAGCAATTTGATGTAAGATTCGAACTGCCCGATCCGGGAGGGTCTTGCGCAGCCAATCTTCGAATAAATGAGCCACTTGTCCGTTCAACCGAACCACTGTGTAGGCAATTCCTCGCGCTCCTCGAGAAGCGACCTCTTTGATGATGGGCAAAATTTCATGACTGTTCAACGAGGGGATAACGGGTGCTAACATCACATTCACCGGGATATGGTTCGCGGAAAGAATCTCTATGGCCTTCAACCTGTTTTGAACGCCGGAAGTACGAGGTTCCAATAGGCGGCGAGTCTCTTCTTGTAAAGAGGTTACTGTAAAATGTACCGCGACAAGATTTTCATGGGCCATTTCTTTCAACAGATCAAGGTCTCTTAGGATCAATGCATTCTTAGTGATGATCCCCACCGGATGTTTCCACTTCAGAAGAACCTTCAGACAAGCTCTTGTTATTTCCAGTTTTCGTTCCAGTGGCTGGTAACAATCTGTATTTCCTGAGAATACGATGGTATCCCCTTGCCAGCTTTTCTTTCGCAAGTGTGCTTCTAACAGTTCGGGAGCATTTCTTTTGACCAGAATGGTTCGCTCAAAGTCCAATCCGGCACCATAACCCCAATATTCGTGGCTGTTTCTCGCATAACAATAAACACAACCATGTTCGCACCCTTGATAAGGATTGGCGGAGTAGCTCATGCCCACATCCGGACTTTCCACTTTGTTCACCAAGGTCTTTGGAAATACATCAATGAATTTAGTGAGGTTGGAATCGGCGTTTTCCCCTTCTGTCTCACAATAATTGAGGTACTCGTCCAATACGCCGTGATGCAACTCAAAAAAACGGTTATGGATCTGCTTTTGGGCACCGCGTCCCTTGATTATTTGGGTCATAAAAAAACTTTGAGGAAGTGAACTTCTTCAAAGTTAATGGTATATTGGATATATTCCTATAAAAAATGGAAATAATCCTACTAATTTATTTTCCTGGAAAATCAGGCTTTCGTTTTTCTAAAAATGCCTGAGTACCTTCATGAAAATCGGCCGTTCCAAAGCATTTTCCGAAAACGGTAATTTCGGTATCAAATCCATTCTCTCCTTCTTCGTAACCGGCATTGATAGCCTCGATAGCTGCCGCGATCGCAACAGATGAATTTCGCATGATCTTTCCGGCTAATTTTTCAGCCAGTGGCAAAAGATCCTCTTGAGGAGTCACATAATTTACCAAACCAAATTGTAAGGCCTGATTAGCATCGATCATTCCGGCGGTCATGATCATTTCCATGGCGCGGCCTTTTCCTACCAATTGAGGTAAACGCTGCGTCCCGCCATATCCCGGGATCACCCCCAAAGATACTTCCGGCAAACCCATTTTAGCATTGTCACTGGCAATTCTGAAATGTGCCGCCATCGCCAGTTCGAGTCCTCCACCTAAAGCAAATCCATTCACAGCCGCGATCACCGGTGTTGAAAGGTGCGCTACAAAATCAAAAAGTAAAGCTTGTCCTTGAGCCGCTAATTGTTCCCCTTGGGAAACAGAGAAATCGGCAAATTCGGCAATATCCGCTCCGGCTACAAAGGCTTTTTCACCACTCCCTGTTACAATGATCGCTTTCGTATCGGTATCCGATTCTGCTTGTTTAAATGCATCGTGCAATTCCTTTATGGTGGCGATGTTCAATGCGTTCAATTTGGAAGGACGATGGATCGTTATTGTAGTAAGACTATCGTGGTGATCTACCAAAATATGTTCATAGGTTTTTGATTTCATTTAGGGTAGTTTAGAATCTTAAAGGTACAAAAATGAGATTAGTATTTTGGTATGGTAACGGTAAACGTAGTGCCTTTTCCTTCAATTGATTGGAGGGTAATGGTTCCTTGATAGGTTTCCACAATATTTTTCACCATGGCTAGTCCGAGCCCCATACCACTGGATTTGGTTGTGAATTTTGGCTCAAAGACCTTTAATTTGTTCTCCTCGGAAACGCCGGTCCCATTATCTGAAACGGTGATCACGGTATGCTTGTTCTCCGACCAGATCCGCACTTCGATACGGGGATCTGAAATGGGCTGCTTTTCGATGGCTTGGATACTGTTTTTGACCAAGTTGGTAATTACTCGAATCCATTGGGTGCGATCGAATTTGGAGATAATTTCTTTTTCGTCTGAAAAGAAATAGATGTACTCCTCATTGAAAATATCAAGTGCCAGTTTTGTGATCTTCACTAAGTCCAGATGTTCGTCTTGCTGGGCCGGCATTTTTGCATAGGTGGAAAACGCGGAAGCAATGGAGCTCATGGTGTCGATTTGTTGGATCAATGTGTGTGTATATTCTGTTACTTTATCGGTAATATGTGGGTCCTTTGGATCAAATTTACGTTGAAAACTCTGCACGGATAATCGCATAGGAGTGAGCGGATTCTTTATCTCGTGAGCCACTTGTTTGGCCATTTCCCTCCAGGCTGCTTCCCGTTCACTGGTAGCTAATTGGGCGGCGCTCACCTCCAGCTCATCAATCATGCTGTTGTAGGCTTCTACCAGTGTAATGATTTCTTGTGATGAATTGGAATCTAATTTAATTTTTAGGTTCCTTTTGTTCAATCGCGTCTCGGTAATCTTATCGCTTACAGTCTTTAATGAACGCGTAATGTATTTGGAAAGAAAATAGGCCAAACCAATGGCAATAAAAAGCATAAATCCATAAACGATCGCCACCCGTTTTAGGTTTTCTCTCAGTTCTTTATTTATAAAGCCATCATCTTCAATATACGGAAGGTTCAATATTGCTAATGGTTTGAAAGTCGCATCGGTCAAATAGGAAAATGAGGATTGGTACTGCTGTCCGTCCTCCTCGAAGGAGAAGACATAACTCTTGGTGGGGGAATTCTCTATATGTCGAAGAATATCCTTGGAAAGTTTGGCATAAGAGGTATCCTTTAGAAAAGATGCTCTGGATGATTTTAATAATTTCCCTTTTAGATCATACAAATGGATCTCAAGGTTATGTATATCCTGGATTTCATAAATCTTACTTTTGAAGATCAGAGGGATCATGGTCGTTTCTACCGGATAGGTAGTGTTCTTAAGCACGTAATTGATATTTTCCTTGATGTTACTTTCTTTTCGCTGCAGACGATCACGGTGGTAATCTTCCGCTTCTTCTTTGTACTGTATCACCGTTAACACCGAAAGGGAAATAAAGGTCATCACCAAGAGCAACATCATGGAAAGAAAAATCCGAAATCGTAAGGATTGGTAGAATCGCATATAGAAAGTTAATTCCTAGGGGAAAGATAACAATAATTGAACCAAAAAGTTATTTTTTACCTTCACGAATGCGCTTATACATTCGAAATCCTAACATCAGAAGAATGGCAAATAATACTATCCCCACAGTGCCGTAAATCCAGTTAAAGGCATTTTTCAGAATGACCAAAAAAACAACAGAAAATAGGATCAATGTTGCGCCTTCATTAAAAATACGCATGAAGTTGGAAGAATAGGAAACCTTGTCGTTCTGCAGGTCCTTAAAGATGAGGTGGCATTTAATATGGTAAGCAATCAACAAAACCACAAACACCAATTTTACTTGCATCCAGGAGTCTAATAGGAAGTCAGGACGCAATACCATCAACCAGGTTGCAAAGCCGGTGGCTAGGATCATAGAGGGCCAGGTGATGATATACCACAGGCGTTTGGTCATAATTTTAAATTGATGGCTTAAAATCTCCTTGTCCGGAGAGGGTTTATCAAAGGCCTCGATCTGATAAACAAATAATCGAACGATGTAAAATAACCCGGCAAACCAGGTGATCACAAAGATGAGGTGGAGGGATTTTATATAATAATAAAGCATTTTTCACAATTTCCCCAAAAATACTATTTTCTTTTTGGCATGTCTTGTCCAATGTGAATTAGATGCAACCCTTATTAAAAAAGGATGGAATATGCCATCAAGACACTGTGCGTATTCGAGCCAATATCTTTTAATGTCTCCGAGTATAAATAGACCAATTTCACACTTTGCAATTTATGAACCCTAAAGCCTAAGGAGGCAGAATTTAAAAAGTTCTCTCGTTCGTCATCCTTTGAGAGTCGGTTGACACGGGATGTTCCACCCGATCCGTATCCGGTGCTCAAAGAAGCCCATAAACCTCCTTTAAATCGTTTGATAAGGTGTGCCTGTGTAGTGTACAATGGGTCCTGTCTTCTGGTTCCGTCGTTAAAAAAGCTATTATTCTTGGTATATAAAAATAAAGATGCATCCACTTCAAACGACCAAAGTCCCCAATTGTGTGAGACACCTACCTGTGGCCGAATAACAAATTGATTTATTCCCAAATTGATAAGTTTATCTTCATCGTATTGACCTAACGGTATGCTAACGGCTAAGGATAGGCCGAGGGTAGTATATACGGGATGCTTCACTAAATATTCCTGTAATTCTTTTGGTCTCAGTGCCGGTGGTCCCAAGAGATGATAAGAAAACCTAATTCTTGGATCGACCAACCCGGTGCGTTCCACACTTGCCGGTTCCCCTCTAAGCAGGCCTTCCCATCGTGCGCTGCTAAAGGGCATAAGGATATCCATACGAGCAAACTTTGTCCCTATTCGAAAGGGATGCACATAGGAGGCGATTACCGAATGTGCTTTTACAGTTGCATCTTCCACCTGAAGCAAGGGATCAAATAAGACGTCCCCAAAAGTATAACCATAACCTATCCCTGCAGCTTTCATCCCTAAAGGTAGATTTGTCCAACGCCGAGGTTCAATATCTTGTGCTTTCGCAATGGTTGTCATTGAAAACACTAATACTGCAAATACAATGGATCGCTGAACAATATAATACATGAGACAAATTTTAGTCATTGGGCATTAATGTAAATTTACTTTTCCTCTACAAATAAATAATTCAAGTTCATGGCATTAAACTGTTCATTAAAGGACTTGATCTCATCGGAAATTAATTGGTCAAATTTTGCCAGTTCAGTGTTAATCTGTTGCGTAAGTTCATCTTTCACCAAAATATCCTGTTGTGTAGGAGGAAAATCGTCCATGCCCACCAAACTATTTAAATGCGCTAATTTGTTGGTAAGCTTGATCGGAAAGTTCAAAGGATCTTGGCCACTACGATTCTTAGTTTGGTACAATGCTTTTTCAATAGCTGAAAAGTCGTCACTTAATTTTTTAGCTTTTTCAACGAGTTCTTTAACTTCATCATTATCCTTGTATTGTGTTTGAAACCCCGTTAGTTGGTCATTGATCGCCCGAATCTTTTTGATCGATTTATGTGCTTTATCCACTGTCTTGTTGGCCTCGGTAATAAAATCGTATTGGCGTTGCATTCCCGCCAAATCGGTCTCCGCATTTTTATCGGGGAGGATCTTAAAGTTTTGGGTAAGGACCTCATCACCGGCTTGTAAAACCACCTTATAGGTTCCGGGAACCGCTTTGGGAGCATCGGTACTTGCCCACCAGAGGATCATTCCGTCCAAGACTTCGGCACCTTTGCCTTCCGTATCCCAGACAAATAAGTTATTTCCTTTTTTAACGGTCAAAGGGTCTTTTTTGTCCTTACTGCTGAAAGACATGAGCGTGTCATTCTGCAAACTCAAAAAGCTCAATTTTATTTCCTTTTCTGCAGGATCGGCCAAATTGAAATACACCATCACTCCATTGGGATGATTTGTCCCGGAAGTAAGAGAACCTTTGCGAGATCGACCGTCCATTCGGTAACTGTCCTTGGGCTTGTACAGGTAATTATTTTTCCCCTTTGCCATGCTTAATTGATGCAATAAGGATAGATCATCGATGATATATAGACTACGCCCTTGTGTGGCAACGATGAGGTTGTTCTCCTTCACAGCCAGATCGGTGATGGGTACGATCGGTAAATTCAGCTGAAAGGATTCCCATGTGGTTCCGTCATCAAATGAAATATACATTCCTGCTTCGGTTCCCGCATAGAGCAATCCTTTTTGAGCCGGATCTTCCCGAACCACTCTGGTAAAGTGTTCAGACGGAATACCATTGGTGATCTTTTTCCAGGATTTTCCGTAATCGGTGGTTTTATAGAGATAAGGATTGAAATCTCCGGATTTGTACTTGGTCCCTGCGATATAACATGTTCCTGCATCGTGGCGGGAAGGTTCCACACTGTTGATCATCATCCACTCCGGCATTCCTTTTGGCGTTACATTTTCCCAATTCTTTCCTCCATCTCTGGAAACATTCACCAGACCATCGTCACTTCCGGTCCATAGTAATCCCGGTGTCAACGGTGATTCCGCCGCCGCGAAAATGGTACAGTAATATTCCACCGATGTATTATCCTGGGTGATAGGACCGCCTGAAGAGCCTAATTTTGAAGGGTCGTTACGAGTAAGATCGGGACTTATCAATTCCCAACTTTCTCCTTCGTTGGTGGTCATATGTAAATGATTGGAAGCTGTATATAGTTTCTGCGGATCGTGTGGCGAAAAGAAAATAGGAAAGTTCCACTGAAAGCGGTACTTAAAATCCTCGGCACCGTGTCCCATGGGGTTGTCCGGCCATACGCTCACACTTCGTATGGTATTGGTCTTATGATTATAACGGGTTAAGAATCCGTCGTAACTACCGCCATACACAATGTCGCTGTTCAGAGGATCGACGGCAATATGGGCACTCTCTCCTCCGGCGGTATCTTCCCAATGGTCTTCGTCAATATTCCAACTTTCGGTGCGATGTTGAATTCGAACGGTGGAATTATCCTGCTGAGCGGCATAGATTCGATAAGGAAACGAGTTATCGGTCGTTACACGATAGAACTGAGCCGTAGGCTGGTTGTGGTAGGTACTCCAGGTCTCACCTCCGTCGTAGGTGACTTGTGCACCCCCATCATCCCCCATGATCATTCTATTGGGATCTTCCGGGGCGATCCATAGGTCATGATGATCTCCATGAGGAGCGTTACTGCGACTGAATGTTTTCCCACCATCGGTACTTTTATGGTAATTTACATTGAGCACATAGACGGTGTTCTCATCCTGAGTATCGGCATAGATGCGAGAATAATACCAGGCTCTTTGCCTTAAACTTCGGTCGCTATTGACCAGGCTCCAGGTATCTCCTCCGTCATCACTTCGATAGACCCCCCCTTTTTCTTTATTTTCAACAATGGCCCAAACGCGGTCGCTATTCAAGGGTGATACGGTCACTCCAATAATCCCTAAAGTATCTTTTGGGAAACCTTCATTTTTTGAAATTTCTTTCCAGGTTTCTCCGCTGTCGGTACTTTTCCATAGAGCCGATCCATCCCCTCCACTACTCAAACTATAGGGAGTTCTGCGGATATTCCAGGTAGATGCGTAGATAATTCTGGGATTATTTGGGTCCAAAGTAAGGTCCGTAGCTCCTGCATTTTCATTGGCAAATAATTTGCGCGCCCATGTTTTTCCACCGTCGGTACTTTTATAGACTCCTCTATCTTGCGTTGGCTTATAAATATCACCTAATACAGCGACATAGACTATTTCGTGGTTCTTAGGATGGGTAGCGATCCGAGGAATGTGTCTGCTTTTTTCCATGCCCACCGACTTCCATGTTTTTCCGGCATCTTCAGTTTTCCACATGCCAAATCCGGAGGATACATTTCCCCGTACGGTTTGTTCTCCACCTCCTGCATAAATAACATTGTGATCGTCCTCGGCCACTTCAATAGCGCCGATGGAACCTCCAAAGAAGCCATCTGAAATGTTTTCCCAGGTCCGTCCGCCGTCTTTGGTTTTCCAAACCCCTCCTCCGGTAGCGCCAAAATAGAAAAGATTAGGTTTGTTGGGGACACCTGTCACAGCGGCACTTCTTCCTCCTCGAAAGGGACCCAGTAACCTGTATTCCATGGATTCATATAAGCTTTTGTCGTAGGATTGAGCGAAGATAGTTTCCGTAAATAACAGTAAAAAAGACAGGGAAAAAACGCAGTAAGCAATGGCTTGGTTTCTATTCATTTCAAAAAAATTAGATGGCTTAAATATAAGGAATTTTAAATCTCTTGTTTGAATTGGTACCTCAGTAAATTAGGAACATTAATGGAAGTTACCGTTTTAAAAGTATCTGTTTCTCCTTCCCGATAGGAAGGAGGAGGGAGTTCCATTTGGTTAGCCTTTTGAAGGTAATATTCTTTTTTGTGCGGATGATAAGGATGTACCGCATTGAATATGTGTCCGAGCATATTATGTTCAATGATCTCTAACAGTATCCCGATACAATCTTCCCGATGAATTAAATTGACAGGAGCGTTTCCGCCATTTAGATTCTCTCGTCCTGCCAAAAAGCGAACAGGTTGCCGACTGCCTCCCAAAAGACCACCAAAACGAACTAATGAAGCATGAAAGCTCGCATTGAAAAATAATTGCTCCACTTGCAGCAGCTGTCTGCCGGCTTCATTATCCGGGATGGGTGCAGTAGCTTCGTTCACCAAACCTTGATCATCTCCATATACGGATGTGCTGCTTATAAAGATGCATTTTTTCACTTCAGCAGCTTCAATAGCTTCTAAAAAGTGAGTCATTTTTAAAACATAATCGGATCCGGTATTTCGGCGTAGTCCGGGAGGGATCATGATAATAAGCAGGTCCAGATCTTTTAAGAATGCCTCCACATCTCCTTGCACTCCTTTTTCGGTGATCATAAAAGCATAGGCGTCAAAACCATTTTTTTGAAGAGTGATTACTTTTTCTTTACTGGTAACACTTCCTTTTACGCGATGCCCCAAGAGTTGAAGCTTTTGTGCCAAGGGTAAACCTAACCAACCCATTCCTGCTATTCCTATTATTTCATTCATTCACAATTGCCTTTATGGTGTCGTTCGATCTTGGTTGTAAAGTTTCCGGTTGAATTTGATGTTTCGTCACGATCGCATCGTTAAACACAAATGGTTTGGTCATGGTATTCTCAGGACGTTGAGGAACATTTAATTTTGCATTCTTTAACAAGTCAAATGAATATTCCAACACTTTGAATGTCACCTTCGCATCAGCCGAAGTGGAATAGGAAACTTGCAAGGTGTCATTTGGGGAGACGTAATAGTTGATCAAACCGTCATCTTTACGGCCTCCAAAAGCAATTCCAAGAGAATCTAAGGCCAGGGGAATTCCATTTAAAGAAAGGGAATTAAATAATGTATTTCTGTCTGCATATAGCCGAATCACATCAACGTCTCTTTTCGGCACGAGGGTGAAAGAAACCTTACGTTGGTGACCGTCAATACTATCATAATTTCGTAGTGCTTCAAAGATTGGAATCTCTAAAGTGGGAGCTTCGGCCGCATAGGAATAACCGATATGGTATTTATTTGCGGACGGACTTTCTACATATAATAAAGGATCTAATTGTTGTTCCCCGAAATACTGCTGGGTCCATTCATCTAATTCCTTGTCATAGGTAATCCAATAAGCTTTTTGGGTATCCGTATCCAGGTAATAGAGCAAGCTATTGGGCTTTTGTCGTTCTTCGGAAAAGTGACTGCTTAAATGCGCTTTAACCAGAAAGAAAAAAGAGAGGAGCAAGCTCACTAATGCCAATAGTTTTTTCAAACGGTAAAAACCGAGGATCGATTGAAGTAGACCAAAAAGGAGTACAGTGAAAACACAACTTATTACGATCATCTTCAGGCCCAGCCCTACCGGGAAAAATTGTATGAGCGGTGCAAAGATAAAGATGGCAGGAGCCGAAAGAAGTCCCATCAACAAAAGATTGGGTTGTTCCTGACGGATCAAGACCCATAACGCCAATAATCCGAAGTACGTGGGAATGATAAAAAAGGCAGCTCCTTTTAAATAAACAGCCACCCCAATATTGATGAGTAGCCAGAAGAACAGTGGAGCGACCATTAAATTGGCAGGATGAATTTTTCGGGAGAATTTTCGGTAAATGATGAATAATAAAGTGAGTGTTAGAGCGACAAAAAAAGCAATATAGGTATGTCCGTTATACGTGAATCCGTGTTGAATTTCTTTGTATTGAGGATATATCTTTAAAATTAACAACCACCCATAGTAACCCAGTAAACCGGCAATAATCAAGGAAAGTAAAAAAGGCACAAAACCTCTTCCTACATCAGGGATCTTCAGTCTTCCTCTTTTAAAGCCATATAAAAGCAAGAGGATAAAGAGTATGGCCGCTAAAATAACCATAGGAGTTACCCAAGTGAATGGGTAGCTGATCATTTTCAGAAAAGGGAAATTCAGGTATACATAATCTTCGTCGCTTTTAATCTGTGAGAGATCGGCATTGGCAAAATAGTGCACCAATGGCAGCAAATAGCTCCCTTGATGTTGCAAGGTGTTTCGATCCAAGCGATCAAAGGTGTCATTGGATGTGTGGTAATCAAAGTGATCGTCAATAAAGGCAAAAAAGAGTCCGTCGATATCGCTTTCTTCACGAAGTACGGTGGAATCGGTATCGTTGGGAAGCATTTTATACACACTGTACATCAAAGAAGAGGCCACGGGAAATTCCGGATTAGCGGCGATAAATCCCTGCACTAAATTTTTATTCCCTTGGCCCGTCTCTACAATCATATTACTTGGGCCTCCACTGCCGCGTGCTTCAAAATTTAGCGCTAAGGCAATGTCTTTGGCCCAGGGGTGTTTTCGTGTAAATAGTTTGGCACCATCCAGACCCACTTCTTCTCCGTCTGTAAAGAGCACAATGATGTCGTTTTTAGGCTTTTTACCCGACGCTTTATAGGCGCGCAATGTTTCTAAAATGGTCACCACTCCGCTTCCTGCATCACTGGCGCCGAACGATGGGACCAAAGCACTGTCGTAATGAGAAAAAATTAAAAGTGCTTTTCCGTTTTCTGAGCCTTCTATTTTGGCCACAATGTTTACAGGCTTGTCCATGCTTTGCCAAGCTTCATTAATGACATAACCTTCCTGCGTTTGCGGCTCAAGGCCTAATTTTTGCAGTTCTTCCATCAGGTATTCCCGTACTCGTGCGTTTTCTTCTGAACCAATATAATGAGGGGCCTTGGTAATCTCTTTCAAGGGAACTAAAGCGCGTTCGGTGGAGAATTCAGTTTCCGGCGTACTTGCAGGAGACCCTGATCGAGGCATAAGACTGTAAAAACTGTAATAAATAAGACCAACTAAAAGAAGAAATGAAAGGAAGGTATAGGAGCGCCTCATTTTTGAATGTTTAGTAATTTAAAAGTACAACTTATTGCTGAAAAGAGCACTTTCATTGCTCATTTGAAATTTTTTTTCACAAAAAATGATTATCTTTCTAGTAATAAACAATTTAGGCAATGAGTATTAAAAGTTACATAGGGCGCAGAATTAAACCAGCGAAAGGTTCTTCGGAAAACATCAAAGTTTCAGACTATATGAGTACTAACCTGATCACGTTTAAACCTGACCAGTCGGTGATGGAAGTCATGGATACGCTCATTCGTAAAAAGATCTCAGGGGCCCCTGTCGTAAACGCCAAGAATGAATTGATCGGAATTATTTCAGAAGGCGACTGTATCAAACAGATCAGTAACAGTCGCTATTACAATCAACCGTTAGAAAATGTGAAAGTGGAGGAACATATGGCAACAGAGATCGAGACCATAGACGGAGATATGAATGTCTTTGATGCTGCAGATAAGTTTTTGAACTCCAAACGTCGGCGTTTTCCCATAGTTAAGGATGGCAAGCTGGTGGGGTTGATAAGTCAGAAAGATATTTTAAAGGCCGCCATTAGATTGAAGGGACATAGCTGGTAAAGACTCCAGTTTCCTAGTTTACTTCTCGCTTTACCAGTAAATAAAAATCATTATCCAAAGGCAAATAGCCCTGATCGTACACGTAATAATAAACGCTCCCTGTTTTCGTAGTGTAGGTTCCTGTAAAATAATCGAAGAGAAAGCCGTGTTTTTGCAGTGTGGTTCTGGCAACTTTGGTCTTATCCTTGGTATTTAGAACTTCCAAGATCCGGTGGTTCTTTCGGAGTCGGTTATTTATCGTGCGGATAATATTCTTGCTATCACGATTGAGGGCATTATTATATGCATTCCGGCAGGCATCGCTACAGAATTTCTTATCGGATCTTCCGATGATCTTTTCACCGCATTCAGGACAACTTTTATTCATTATCTAAAGTTAAACAATATTTTCAATTCCTTCTTTCTTCTCTACGGGATGAATCCCATATACTACTTCGAATTTAAGAAAACAACCCTTCTTCCAAGTTGAAATAAGATTTATGAGATCCGATATTTTGTATTATTTTTAGAAGGAAAATAAAAACACATGAGGTTTACTTTCGGGCTTCTTTTGATGCTTATCCCATTCGTTGTGTTCACGCAAAACGACTCCATCTGGCTAAAGAATAATGATGTTCTGGTGGGGGAGCTAAAAACCTTAGCCAAAAGTGTCGTCACATTTAAGACCTCCTACAGTGATAAGGATTTCAAGATCGATTTTAATGAAGTGAGCTCTTTTACCACCCAAAGACTTTGTGTAGTGAATCTCACGGACGGTTCGCGATATACTGGAAGGATCAAAAAAAAATCTACTGAAGTGATACAGATCGTTGCCAATAATGGAGATATCCATGAGGTTCCTCTAGTAGAAATTATTTACTTAGAAGAGATCTCACAAAGGTTCTGGAAAAGATTTACGGGAGCGCTGGATATAGCCTTCAACCTTTCAAAGACAAATAATAACAAACAGTTCACCTTTACGGGAAATCTTAAATATACCAGTGATCGATGGAATTTCAAGACAGCCTATAATGTGTTGTATTCCGATCAGGATAATGTCGATCGTATTGAACGGAGAGAAGCGTCGTTATCCGGATTGAGGTATATCAATAAATGGTTCGTATCTATGGATATTGCCTATCTGAACAGTACCGAACTTGGGATCAGGAATCGGATCAATCCCGGGATAGGCTTTGGAAGGGCCTTGATCACAACCAGTAAACTATATTGGTTGGCGGGTTCCGGATTGAACTACAACATTGAAGAATATTATGACGAAACTCTGAATAAGAAATCTACCGAATTACAGCTCTTGACCCAATTTGAAATTTATAATTTCGAAGATTTTAGTTTATTTACTAAAGCGATAGGGTATCCCAGTCTCTCTGAACGAGGCCGATTTCGATTGGATTATAATCTTGTTCTAAAATACGACCTCCCTTACGATATTTATATCAAGGCAGATTTCATCCTAAACTACGACAATCAACCTGCTATAGAAGGAAATTATACCGATTATGTATTTTCAACCGGTATCGGATGGGAATTGAAAGATTAGAAAGCCTCCTCTATCCCGAAATAAATTCCGGTATTTCCATCTTGTCCCACGCCAATATCCATTCTGAGATTCACATTTTCTTTTTTGTTAAACAAATAGCGAAGACCTCCACCGACACTGTATTTGAGTTCTTTCAGACTCAAGGCGGTAAAGTCATTCCCTACATCGCCAATTCCACCGAAGACCACGAATCCCATTCTTTTCCAAAAATATTGTCGATATTCCGTTTGTAAGGTGATATAATTGTTGTCCCTGTATCGACCTTTAAAATACCCTCGCATTCGATTGGGTCCGCCTAGTGCCGGTAATTTGAAAAACGGAGTATCCCCGCTCACGCTGTTTAAATATAGATTGGTGGCCAGCACCCCCCCCTTTATGAGTTGTTTGAAATAACGCACATCAATTTCCAAGGAGGTGAACACATAGTCACTCGGTTCCGGATAAACGATAAATTTGATATATTGATAATGACCTGAAGTGGGGTAGAACAAATTATCTCTCCGATCCCAAACAAGATCAAGCCCAGTTCCAAATAATTCACCTCCGTTATAACCGGACACCGACTGTTCAATTAAATATTTGTTGTCTTTAGTGTCCACAATTGCCGTGTTGCTATATTCGACTATAAATCCTGATCGATCTGAAAAAAACAGCAAGGGAGGCACCTGCACTTCTAATTGTACATTGAAATCTTCCCTGAAATATCCTTCCGTCCCATCCTCGACCGAATTCTGACCAATCCCCCAAAATTTATCCAAACTATAACCAAAAGAAATGGGCATCATCACAACGATCTTGTTCTCTTTAAAATAGAGACTGTTGTTCATACTGAACTTATATTGTTTGTTGGAGGTATAATGTGCCCCAAATCCTATTTTGGAAGGACGCAGTTTTTCATTTTCTCCGGTATAAAATAAAATGATGCCTCCACCGCCTATTGCCGCCTGTGTTTCCGGAGAGTAAAAAGCATACGGGTAGCCATTGAAGACCACCTTTTTTGAATGCGAACTGTCCCGACCTCGAACCAGAATAGAATCAACGGCCTTCTTTCCATCTTGTGCGTAAACACCAAATGGAATGGACATGTATATAACCGCAAGAACGATATTCTTCAGCACAATGACGATGATTTTATTTACTGCAAATTCAAGCCTCAACTTTAGTTTATTATTGACGATCAAGATCTTCCTTCTTGCCTAAGAAATGGAACCTGTAGATCGCTTCGAATTTAAGAAAAACGCCTCCCAGTAAGGTTGGATTTATTTGTGTGCGATTATCGCCAAAACTAAAAGCGGATAGCCCGAAATCGATATTATCCTGCAGCGCGTAGACTTCATAATCGTTGCTGGAATACCCTAATTTGGCCCGAAGTAATACACTTTTTTCAAGAGTGTTGAATTGAACATAACTGGCAAATTCCAATGAACTTAGATCCACATACAAATTGGGGGAATTCGTTTCTGTTAAATTAAAACTGCGCCCGATACCGAAATAATCCATCCCAATGGTAATATGCCCTAGGGAATAGTTTATGTCTGCGGCAATGGGCAAAGACATGTCCATTTCAAACTTTTTATTATTACTGAGATAGTACCATCCGAAGATCGGGGTGGCAAAGACCCCAAAAGCTTCTTGTGAAGCATAGGCGCCAAAACGAAAAAGAAGGTTATCCCTTTTTCGGTATTTCAGCATGGCAAACCCGCCAAAATAGAGATCATCCGAGGTGATATTTTGATAATCGGAAGCGATTTTTGGAAGGAACACAAAGGTGCTGCTCCATTTAGAAGTATAGGTACTGGCCAATCCCAGCTTAAGAGCGGTGCTAAAAAGGTTAACATAAGAGGATTCGGGAAATAACTGCAATCGGTTTTTGCTAAAGGACCCACCGGTAATCAAGGTATGCTTTTCGGAAAGTGGTACCGGGAAAACAAGATCAGCTTCGAAAGTATCTACTTGTGTGTTGCTCGAGGATCCTTCAAAGTGGTTGTTGAATGTTTGACCATACCCGATTCGGAATAGATCGACATAGTCCTGTGATTGCACACAAAGAGGACTTATGAATAACAAGAATAAGATTGGTTTCAAGTATTGGCTACTTAGGTAAATGAAAGATACGATTTTTGGAAAAAATATCCTTCATCACAGGGAATAACCTTAAGTAAAATTATTAAACAAAAAAGTTTAATTTTAACACTGATAAAGCCCTAACACATGGAGACGTTTTTGACAGCTTCTCATTTTTCAAAAGTATGGGTCTAAAATCTATGAAAATCATGAAGAAATTTTCTTTTTACATTTTACTATTACTACTCGCCATAGGATGCAAAGCACCTGAGGAAGAAAAGAAAGAAATGGTAACTGCAAGTTCTGAGGAATTGACCTTTCCTGAGAAAATAGCAGGATCGACCATCTATGAAGTGAATATCAGACAATATACACCGGAAGGCACTTTTAATGCTTTTTCGGAACATCTTCCCCGCCTCAAGGAATTAGGAGTTGACGTGCTATGGCTGATGCCGATCCATCCCATCAGCGAGACAAATCGAAAAGGAACATTAGGCAGCTATTATGCCCCTAAAGATTATAAAGGAGTTAATCCGGAATTCGGAACCATTGACGATTTCAATGCACTGCTGAAAAAAGCCCATGATATGGGATTCTATTTGATCCTTGACTGGGTGCCGAATCATACCGGAAGGGATCATAAATGGATCGAGGAACATCCGGATTTTTACATTCGCGACAAGGAAGGTAATATTACCTACGAATCTATGAGTCCGACGGATGTTTGGTGGGATACGGCTTTATTGAATAATTATAACCCGGAAACTAGAAAGGCAATGATCGATGCCATGCGTTACTGGGTGGAATTAGGGATTGACGGATTTCGATTGGATCACGGCTGCGGTGATAAAATACCTTTGTATCTCTGGGAAGAAGCAAGAGCGGCATTAGACCCGATCAAAGACCTATTTTGGTTGGCGGAATGCGGACATGAAACCTTCATCTTGGATGGTAGTTATGCGGATGAATTTGAAACGAAGATGAGGGAAGTCGCAAAAGGGGAGGGTACAGCAGACGACCTGTCTCACTGGATCGATCAGGACATGTTTAAGAATGGACGCACTTCATTTCGTATGACTTATACGTCTAATCACGATCTGAACTCATGGAACGGGACCACTTTTGAGCGATTAGGAGAGGGATATCAGGCATTCGCGACAATGGTATTTACGGCCTATGGTTTTCCAATGATTCTTGGTGGACAGGAAGTGGGACTTTCAAAACGGCTGGAATTTTTTGAAAAGGACAGTATCGATTGGACGGATCCCATGGGTTTGCAACCCTTTTATACATCATTGGTGCGTCTTAAAAAAGAGAACCCGGCACTATGGACCGGAGACGCGGGAGGATTTCCGGTAGCGATCGAGGACAATGAACATGTAATGGGCTTTGTTCGGGAAGTGGAAGGGAATCGAGTGATTGGAGTGATCAACCTTTCTGCACAAAATCAAGCAGTTGAAATTACCAATGAAAATGTTTACGGAAACTATTCGGATTATTTTACAGGAAAAGCCTTTAAGATAAACAAGCAACCTATGGAATTAGCGCCTTGGCAATTTTTGGTGTTTACGGAGTCGAATCTAAAGGAATAGCACTAAATTCACCTGTGTAATCAATAAATCTGACAGTATGGGAATTTTTTGGGATCTAATTCAACAGGACGAATTACAAAAACAGGAAGACAAAGCCAAGAGCTTGGAAGAAAGGGTCAATCAGTTGGAAACGGAATTGACGAAGACAAGGGAACTCCTTCGAAAAACATTATTGGCTCTGGAGACACATATCGCTAAGGATATCGATGGGGATGGTAAATTGGGTTGATCCCTGCTTCCACTCAAATTCTTCTTCCACAGAATCGGTTTCTTTGAGTAATTTAAGAATTATTATCTTTAAGGGGTAATGAATCAAATTTCCTTAAAAATAATTCAATGACCAATCTCAGATATCCATTAATTGCTGCGCTTATACTAACCTTCTTTGTGAATTGTGATTCGGGCAACGATGAAAATAGCGATAACACCCCCATCGAAGCCCTTACCTTTATTCCGGACGATGTTTTTGAACAACATTTGATCGATATCGGCTACGATACGCAGCTGGATGACTATATCAATACCGAGGTTGTCGAGGTCATAGAAGAATTGGATCTCACCAACATCCCTATTGCCGATCTTACCGGGTTGGAAGATTTCGCCGCCCTAAGAAAATTTAAAATTCGCAGTTTCGAGCTTGTTGATTTCGATCCGTCCCCCAATACTAATTTAAGATATCTCAGCACCAACGGGTGTATACTTCTTTCCGAACTGAATGTTAGTAATTTACCCCTGTTGGATACCCTCTACATGAGCAATAATAATAGTGTGCTGTCCTTGGATGTTTCACAAAACACGAATCTGAAGTCCTTTCACCTAATCGCTTTTAACCTGGAAAGTTTGGTACTTCCTCAGCTCCCGGCAGAATCTTTGATCGATCTTATTGTGAACAGCACCAAATTGCAATCCCTTGATCTTTCCGAATACGATAACCTAATTTCAGTAGAACTAAAAGGGAACGAGTTTACAGAGATCGATCTGTCGTCTAATCCAAATTTGATTTCTGTAAAATGCCCGGAAAACTTTTTCACATCGTTTGATCTGTCCAACGGGGCGAACGAAAACATTGTGTATTTCGATGCAACCACTGCTGTCGGCAGTTTGAATTGTATAAAAATAGACATGGGTTTTACACCTCCGGATAATGGCAGCTGGCTCAAAGATCCTCAAACGATCTATGCAGTGGAATGTGACTAATCGGGGAAATTTAGGCGGAAAATTTAAAAATAATTTATAAGGAATTCTCTGTAAAGTTCTCCCTTTTGACCATTTGCACGATCAGCCAAACGATTGTTATTATAAAAAATGGCTATTGATGTCTTTCTTTGAATGAATTTGGGTAGCCTTTTTCTTCAAAATTTATTACTTTCGCACCCTTATTGAAAGACATTGTTTTATGAGCGTTAAATTCAAGGAGCACAAAGGATTGGACCTCCCTAAAATGGCGGAGGAAATACTGGATTTTTGGAAAAGTGAACACATTTTCGAAAAGAGTATTTCTATTCGTGAAGGAGCCACGCCTTTTGTCTTTTTTGAAGGGCCGCCATCCGCCAATGGGCTACCGGGGATTCACCACGTGATGGCACGGGCGATCAAGGATATCTTCTGTCGCTATAAAACACAAAAAGGATTTAAAGTAGATCGTAAAGCCGGTTGGGACACCCATGGATTGCCTATTGAGCTCGGAGTGGAGAAAGAATTGGGCATAACGAAGGAAGACATCGGGAATAAAATCTCTGTTGAAGAATACAATGCTGCCTGCAGAAAGGCAGTGATGCGCTATACGGATGTCTGGAACAAAGTTACTGAAAGCTATGGCTATTGGGTAGACATGGAAGATCCATACGTCACTTACGAACCCAAATACATGGAAACGGTTTGGTGGTTGTTGAAAGAGATCTACGAAAAGGACCTTTTGTATAAAGGGTATACCATACAGCCGTATTCACCGAAAGCCGGTACAGGATTGAGTTCGCATGAGTTGAATCAGCCCGGCACCTATCAGGATGTGACCGATACCACTGTTGTAGCACAGTTTAAAGCGGTGGAGAACACCTTGCCCGATTTCCTGAAAGGGTTTGGAGCCATTCACTTTCTAGCCTGGACGACCACTCCTTGGACCCTGCCTAGCAATACGGCCTTAACCGTTGGTCCGAAGATCGATTATGTATTGGTGAAGACATTCAATCAATATACTTTTGAACCGGTGAACGTGATCTTAGCCAAGAATCTAGTGGCGAAACAATTTGCAGGGAAATATATCTTGGCAGAGACAGAAGCCCAACTGAATGACTATTCAGCAGAGGATAAAAAAATACTTTATTACATCCTTAAAGAATTCAAAGGAAAAGATGTGGTGGATGTTCGCTACGAGCAATTGTTACCTTATACCTTACCTTTCGAACATCCTGAAAATGCCTTCCGAGTCATTGCCGGAGATTTTGTAACCACCGAAGATGGAACGGGGATTGTACACACCGCTCCCACTTTTGGCGCCGATGATGCAAAAGTGGCGAAAGAAGCTTCTCCTGAAGTACCTCCGATGTTGGTGAAAGACGAGAACGGCAATTTGGTACCACTGGTCGATCTGCAGGGACGTTTCCGTCCGGAAATGGGAGAATTGGCAGGCAAATATGTCAAAAATGAATACTATGAAGAGGGTGAAGCACCGGAAAAGAGTGTAGATGTGGAGATCGCTATTCAGTTAAAAATTGACAACAAGGCCTTTAAAGTTGAAAAATATACGCACAGTTATCCTAACTGCTGGCGTACCGATAAACCTATATTATATTATCCACTGGATTCCTGGTTCATTAAAGTTACCTCTTTCCGTGACCGTATGTTCGAGCTGAACCAAAAGATCAATTGGAAACCTAAAGCCACCGGGGAAGGTAGATTCGGGAACTGGTTGGCGAATGCGAATGATTGGAATTTATCTCGTTCGCGTTATTGGGGAATTCCACTTCCTATTTGGAGAACCGAGGACGGTAAAGAAGCCAAATGCATCGGATCGGTGGAAGAGCTGAAGTCAGAAATGTCGAAATCCGTACAAGCCGGGGTCATGAAAAAGGCGCTGTTTGAGGATTTTGTAGTTGGGGATCTTTCGGACGGCAATTATGCCAAAATCGATCTTCATAAGAATATCGTAGATGAGATCATTCTGGTTTCCGATAGTGGGAAACCTATGAAGCGAGAAGCCGATCTGATCGATGTGTGGTTTGATAGCGGGAGTATGCCGTATGCCCAATGGCATTACCCCTTTGAAAATAAGGAAAAGGTGGAAAAAGTCTGGCGAAAGGCAGATTTTATTGCGGAAGGTGTTGATCAAACCCGGGGATGGTTCTATACCTTGCACGCCATAGCTACGATGATCTTTGATGATATCGCCTATAAGAATGTGGTGTCCAACGGACTCGTTCTGGATAAGAACGGGCAAAAAATGTCCAAACGTTTGGGAAATGCGGTAGATCCTTTCGATACGCTGGCAACCTACGGGCCGGATGCTACACGTTGGTATATGATCAGCAACGCAAATCCTTGGGATAACCTGAAATTTGATAGCGACGGTATTGCGGAGGTGCGAAATAAGTTCTTCGGAACGCTTTACAACACCTATAGTTTCTTTAGTTTGTACGCCAATCTGGATCATTTCAGCTATGTGGAAGCGGATGTGCCCTTAGAAAAAAGACCCGAGATCGACCGATGGATACTTTCCGAATTGAATACCCTTATCCAAAAAGTGGATGAAGCTTTCTCAGAGTACGAGCCCACCAAAGCTACGCGGGCTATCTCTGAATTTGTGCAGGAAAACTTGAGTAACTGGTTCGTTCGATTAAGTCGTAGACGTTTTTGGAAGGGCAGTTACGGAGAAGATAAGATCTCGGCCTATCAAACCTTATATACCTGTTTGGTCACTGTGGCGCAGTTAGGTGCTCCGGTCGCTCCTTTCTTTATGGATCAATTGTTTAAAGATTTAACGCAGGGAACGACACAGGGAGGAGTAGAATCGGTTCACCTTAGTAACTTTCCTGTATCTAAAGCGTCTTACATAGACCAGAGCTTGGAACATAAAATGCAAAAAGCTCAAACAATATCCTCTTTGGTTTTATCGTTACGACAACGGGAAAAGATCAAAGTACGTCAGCCGCTTCAGAAAATCATGATCCCGGTATTGGATGGAAAGGATCGAGCAGAAATTGAAGCCGTTTCAGATCTGATCAAACATGAGGTGAATGTGAAGGAAATTGAATTGATCGATGAAGGATCGGGAATTTTGGTCAAACAAATTAAACCTGATTTCAAGAAACTGGGACCCAGATTTGGTCAGGATATGAAAGCTATTGCACAAGCCGTAAACAACTTTGGGCAGGAAGAGATCGCAAAGTTGGAAAAAGAAGGGGAAATTACACTTTCACAAAACGGAAAAAATAGTATATTGACCCTCGACGATGTGATCATCAGTTCACAGGATATTGAAGGCTGGTTGGTGGCAAATGCGGGGGGTGTTACGGTAGCCTTGGATGTTACCATCACACCGGAACTCAGAAATGAGGGAATAGCAAGAGAGTTGGTGAATAGAATTCAAAACCTGCGGAAGGATTCCGGTTTTGAGGTTACCGATCGAGTTGAAATTAGAATACAAAAAGAGCATACATTACAGGAAGCCATTAAGCAAAACATAGATTATATTAAACAAGAAACTTTGACCGAAATTTTAGCATTTGAGGAAGCCGTTGGAGAGGGTACTGAAATTGCTTTCGATGGGATTGAAACTAGGTTGAGCATTAAAAAACATTAAAATTATGTCACAAGACGATAGAACGCGCTATAGCGATAAGGAATTAGAAGAGTTCAGAGCGATTATTATTGAAAAATTGGATAAGGCGAAAGAACAATTGGCTTTGATTGAAAGCGCCTATAAAAACGACAGCAATAATGGTACAGATGATACTTCCCCCACTTTTAAAGCTTTTGATGAAGGAAGTGAAGTGATGAGCAAGGAGGCTAATTCACAATTGGCCATTCGTCAGGAAAAGTTTATCCGTGACCTTAAGAATGCGCTTATTCGTATCGAAAATAAAACCTACGGAATTTGTCGTGTTACCGGAAAGTTGATCAATCCGGATCGTCTTCGGTTGGTGCCTCATGCTACTTTAAGTATTGAAGCCAAGAATATGCAAAAATAAGGGATCGTACTTTTGGACTTCCCATGTACTATGCTTTTCAATTAAATGGAACCCCGGGATAATCTCTAGGGGTTTTTTGTGTTGCTTTTCTATGGAGGAGATCACAGAATTAGGGCTGATAAACAGCAGATGCAGAGGGTAAATGGATAAAGATTTAATGGGCCGATAAGTAAGTTTAAAAGCTTAGATTAATTACTTACTTTTGCCGCATTCGTTCCGAAATAACAAACACTATGTCATTGAATAGAGCCATTTTAGTCATCATTTTGGTATTATTAATTGATCAGATTTCCAAAATCTATATCAAAACAAATTTTACCTTATACGATGGCGTAGAAGTATTTAGTTGGTTCAAAATATACTTTATCGAGAACGAGGGTATGGCTTGGGGAGCAAAGATTCCCGGGCAATACGGGAAATTGGCGTTGACGTTATTTCGTCTCTTGGCGATTATAGGGATTGGATACTGGTTATGGGATTCAGCGCGCAAAAAGGCTTCAAAATATTTAATTCTTTCCATCGCATTGATTTTTGCAGGCGCCTTCGGAAATATCATTGATTCAGTTTTTTACGGCATTATTTTCAATGATAGTGTAGGACAGGTGGCTCAATTTATGCCTGCGGCCGGAGGTTATGGGACGCTTTTCCACGGAAAAGTGGTAGATATGTTCTCCTTTTCTTTCTTTGACCCTGTATTCAACGTAGCTGATTCTGCCATAAGTGTCGGGGTAGGATTACTGATCCTTTTCAATAAGCAAGCCTTTCCGAAGAAACCACAAGAGGAAACTTCCGAGAAGGAGATTATAAACGAAAATCCGGTTTAAAGTTTAATACGAAAGGTAGTTCCCGTGCCAATTGTACTCTCTACTTCAATAGTTCCGTTGAGCGATTCGACCTGGTTTTTTATGATGAAAAGATCTATTCCTATAGCATCGGGTCTTTGATGAAATGTTTTGTACAAACCAAATAAGTCTTTCCCGTGCTTTTCCAAATCTATGCCTAGACCATTATCCTTGATCATCAAGCAAATTTCATTTTCTTCATAATAACTGAATATATCAATCGAAGGCGCCCGATCCGGATGACGATAATGGATGGCGTTGGCCACCAGATTAGAAAAGTAATTTTCCAAGTAATCAGGAATGTAATTGATTTCGGGAACTTCAGAAAAGTCGGAATAGATCTCCACTTCGTGTTCCTGAAGTAATTTATGCATTTTGGTTAAGGATTTCTTAAGGGTATCGGCCAGTGAAACCGATTGTATTTTTCCCATTCCTTTTATCTGGGACCCGATGATTTTGTTCAAATGCGATACGGTCAGATTCAAACTATGTGAAATATCCACCACATTTTGAGTAAGTTCTTTTTCCTCTTCTGCGGAAGTAGCCGTGTTTATTAAATCGAGGGTCAATTCCAAGTTGCTCGCATGTGACCGTAAATGATGGGAAATCATCTCGGCAAAGTTATATAATCGTGTGTTTTGTGATTGAGCAATTTGTAAAGATTTTTCCAACGCAATTTCTTTCAGTTTTGCTTCATTGATGTCATGAAAAACAATCTGAATACCTATAATTTGATGATCGGCATCAAAAATGGGAGTACCTGCAACTTTAGCCCAAAATGGAATTTTATGGTAAGTCAGCATTTTAAAGTCCAGCGCAAATGCCTGTCCTTCTTTACAAGCTTCAAAAGTTTCAAGGGCTAAAAGATGGTTCTCAGGGGCATAAAAATCTAAAGCAAATCGTAAAGAGGGAACATAATCTTTAGGAACTTTTAAAATGCGTCTGGCCTCTTGATCCAGAAAACTTTGCTTCTCGATAAAGTCAATGCTCCATCCTCCGTTCCCAGTTAATTTAGCTAATTGCTTGAAATAGGCATCATTGAAAGGATGAGAATCCGATCCTTGATTCTGCGTTTCACGTAAAAGTATATGCTTTCTTTTTTGGGCGAGAAAGTTCATTTACATAAGATTTGGGGGGTGCAAGATAGGAAATTTCGCACAAATATGAATAAAAATGGGAAATTAAAATGTATAGGTGGTATCGGCCGTTACACAATAGTGCAGAGGGATGTCCCATTCCGCATGTGGTAAAATGGCTTCCGACTCGAAAAAGGACAGCCCAACAAAGAGACAATGGGAAGTACATTGTGCTAAAAACTTATCGTAAAAGCCTTTTCCGTAGCCTAGGCGATTACCTTTTTTATCATAGGCCAATAGTGGGACGAATACTATATCCATAAGGCTTGGTTCGAGCTGTATCCCGTCTTCCGGTTCCGGAATGCCAAAGGGCGAATGCATTATCGATGTATTTTCTTGTAAAAGAATGGCGCGAATCTCCCCCGCTTTAAAATCGACCTTAGGCACTACCACACTCTTATCTCTGCCTTGTAATATGTGCAAGATATAGGAGGTATCTATCTCTTTTTTGTTTTCAATACTTAAGAAAATATGATAATAAGTTTTATCCCAAATAGGCAGTTTTAAGAGGTTATTCGCAATAGCTAAGCTCATAGTGTCAATCTCTTCCCTGCTCAGCCCCTCTCTTTTTTTCTTATATTTTGCCCGAATTTGCTGTTTCTCCATTACAATATCTGAGTGGAAATATGAAACAAGGCATCCCCTTGGTATACAATAGGAGCCTCATTTACATTAAAGACGTAACCCTCCTGACTGGCCTTGATCCAATAGTGGATTTTTCCATACGGATCTGTGATATGACCAATTACTGTGCTTTGAGAAACCATCGCACCTACCTTTACGGACGGTTTAAACATTCCGGAGGACTGCGCTCTGATCCATTTACTGCTCGCTATCGTAACCGATTGTTTGGTAGGCGGATTCACCTTGAATTTGCTTTGAAGCATTCCCAAATGATGAAGGATTCGCTTCGAACCATTTACCCCGGTATTGCTCACTGTATTATCTATAGAGTTCGATTTACCTCCTTCAAAAAGGAGCAAGGGAATTCCTTTCTTTCGACAAGCACTGCGGAAAGATTTTTTTAAATTTTTTGAATACAAAATAAAAGGAGCACCAAAAATATTGGCCATTTCAACAAGTTGACGATCTCCTTTTTCTACTCTTATGTGAGGCGCGTTGAATCGGCTGGATCCCCCCGTGTGGAAATCGAGACAATAATCCGCATGAAGCACAATTTCTGTCATTAATTTATGCGCCACCCGCCCCGCTAATGATCCTGTTTTACTTCCCGGAAATGATCGGTTGAGATCACGACCATCGGGAAAGTCTCTGAGCTTTTGTATGAACCCGAAAATATTAATAATGGGAATACAAATGGTGGTTCCTATTTTAGGTTTATTGATTCCCTTTGACACTATTTGTCGAACAATTTCCACCCCATTGACCTCGTCCCCGTGAATTCCCGCCGTAAATAATACGGTCGGCCCATCATAAAGGGATCGTTCTATGATGATGGGAACTTCAACAGGCGCATTGGTGTGAAGTTTAGCAAAACTGAAATTAAGTTCACGGGATTCCCCCGGAAGGATCTCCTCCCCAAAAATAATAATGGGCTTTGCTTTTTTTCTTGTCATTAGTGATGATTTCTTTCTATATAACTAATGATACTTTTTGAAATATCAATTCCCGTAGTGGTTTCAATCCCTTCTAATCCGGGAGTTGAATTAATTTCCAGCACCAGAGGCCCCCGATTACTTTGTAGAATATCCACCCCACAAACTCCCAATTTTAATGATCTGGCAGCCGCAAGCGCCACATTTTCTTCTTCCGAGGTTAACCGTATTTGCTCTGAAGAGCCCCCTCTGTGCAAATTGGATCGAAATTCCCCTTCACGGCTTTTTCGCTTCATCGAGGCTATTACTTTTCCGTCCACCACGATCGCGCGGACGTCACTTCCTTTGGATTCGCCAATGTATTCCTGAATGATAAACCTAACTTTTGCCGTATCCAGTGTTTCAATGGTTGATAAAGCAGCAGCATAGGTTTCGGCTAAAATAACTCCTTGCCCGTGTGTGCCTTGTAAGATCTTAATGATGACGGGCGCATTTCCGAATAACTTCAAGAGTACTTCCGCATCATAAGTATTCCCTAAAAAGGTTTTTGGAACAGGAATCCCCGATTGGGCTAAAATTTGGTTGCAAGTCCATTTATTTCTTGACTGCAGGATCCCTTCCGCTCCAACTACACAAAATACCCCCATACATTCTAAATGCCGTACCAAAGAAGAGCCAAAATAGGTGTTAGAAGCTCCGATCCTGGGAATTGCTGCATCAAGGTCATCTACGATCTCATCGCAATAATAGAGCACAGGCTTTCCGTTCTCTATGGCTACGGTACAAAGCGTAGGATCCAGAATTTCCATGGTATGGTTATGAGCCATCCCGGCCTTCATCAGACTTTTGGTCGAGTATAAATTTTCTCCGCGAGAGAGTATGGCAATGTTCATAGTAAATTCCTCTTGTGTGCAATTTAGGAAAAACTACTTGTATTTAATTGTTTAAAAAGCAGGTCTTAACAAATATTTCATGAATGGAATTTTCAGCAGCATAAAACATCAATTATCTTTGAGGTATGGAAGAAGCGTCATTAAAACTTCAAACGTCAACTTTACCCAATTCCCCCGGAGTCTACCAATATTATGATAAAGAGGGGAAGTTGCTCTATATAGGAAAGGCAAAGGACTTAAAAAAAAGAGTGGCTTCTTATTTCAATAAAGAGCATGATAATGCCCGAACACGCTTACTGGTAAGAAAAATAAGGGATATCAAACATATTGTGGTTGCCACTGAGACCGATGCTTTGTTGCTGGAGAATAACCTGATCAAAAAGTACCAGCCCAGGTATAATGTAATGCTGAAGGACGACAAAACGTATCCATGGTTATGTATTAAAAAAGAACGGTTTCCAAGGGTATTTTCTACACGCAGGCTCATCAAGGACGGGAGTGAATATTACGGACCTTATACCAATATGCGTACGGTACAAACTTTATTGGAGCTGATCAAAGGATTGTATCCGCTTCGAACGTGCAATTTTGATCTCTCTCAGCAAAAAATAGAGGCGGGGAAGTATAAGGTTTGTCTGGAATACCATCTCGGGAATTGTTTAGGTCCTTGTGAAGATCATTATACCGAGAGGGCATATCAAGAGAATATTGATGCCATCCGCAATATCATCAAAGGTAATTTTAAAGAATCACTGCAAGGCTTTAAAAAACAAATGAATGATTTTGCGAAGCATTTACAGTTTGAAGATGCGCAGAGAGTAAAAGAGAAAATTGACGTTTTAGAAAATTATCAGGCAAAATCTACAGTGGTAAATCCTAAGATCAACAATATAGATGTATTCTCTATTGTTTCTGATGAAAGTTATGGCTATGTCAACTTTCTTCAGATCGCTTTCGGAAGTATCATTCGTTCGCATACCCTGGAAATTAAAAAGAAACTAGAAGAAACGGATGAAGAACTGTTAGAGCTTTCCGTCGTAGAATTAAGGCAACGGTTTCATTCCCTTTCCAAGGAAATATTAGTACCTTTTAAGATAGGAGTCGAGGAAGGAGTAAGTGTCCATGTGCCAAAATTAGGTGACAAACGCAAGTTGTTGGAGCTATCGGAAAGAAATGCAAAATATTATCGCATGGAGCGCTTTAAACAAGCGAAGATCGTAGATCCGGATCGTCACGAAAAGCGGATCATGGCACAAATGAAAAAAGATCTTCGTTTAAGTGAGGATCCTGTGCATATTGAATGCTTTGACAATAGCAATATTCAAGGGACTAATCCGGTAGCGGCTTGTGTGGTTTTCAAGAATGGTAAGCCCAGTAAAAAGGATTATCGTAAATTCAACATTAAAACAGTAACGGGTCCGGACGATTTTGCGTCCATGGAAGAAGTAGTTTATAGAAGGTATAAGAGAATGAAAGAGGAAGGACAATCCTTACCGAATCTTATTATCATCGACGGCGGAAAAGGTCAGCTTTCCTCGGCCTTAAAAAGTTTAGATAAGTTGGGGCTGCGCGGAAAAATTGCGATCATAGGGATAGCCAAACGTCTGGAAGAACTCTATTACCCCAACGATCCTGTTCCTATGTATCTGGATAAAAAGTCGGAGACACTAAAAATTATTCAACAATTGCGAAATGAGGCACATCGATTTGGGATAAGCTTCCATCGTGACAAGCGAAGCAAAGAAGCACTAAATACGGCTTTAGAGACCATCCCCGGGATTGGCGAAAAAACGGTCGCAGAACTCTTAAAGCATTTTAAAAGTATAAAACGCATTGGAGAAGCAAGTTTTGATGCATTGGAATCGGTCGTTGGAGCCCATCGAGCCAAAAAAATAATAACTCATTTTCAATCTCTGAAGTGAAATATATTGCCATCATAATATGCTTATGCATAACGACCATATCGTGGAGTCAGGATAAAACGAATCCTGAAGATCTCAAGGTTGGACTTGTATTAAGTGGTGGAGGCGCTAAAGGGCTTGCGCATATTGGCGTATTGAAAGAAATAGAGGCAGCCGGTATTCGTGTGGACTATATCGGCGGAACCAGTATGGGAGCGATCATTGGAGCGCTTTATGCTTCCGGCTACTCATCAGCACAATTGGATTCCATATTTAGCAAAGTGGATTTTGACACCTTGATCAAAGATGAAGTTCCTAGGAGGGCGAAAACATTTTTTGAAAAGGAAGACTCGGAAAAATATGCATTGACCTTCCCTTTTGACGGCTTTGAACTGCGTTTTCCTTCGGGGATTTCAAAAGGACAAAACATCTATAATTTACTCTCTCGATTGCTGAAGCATGTGAAAGATGTGGACGACTTTAACAAATTACCAATTCCATTTGTTTGCATAGCAACCGATGTAGAAAAAGGAAATCAGGTAACTTTTCGCAATGGTTATTTGCCCAGAGCCATCACCGCTAGTGGCGCCTTACCCTCCCTTTTTAGTCCGGTTATCATAGACAGTACGATTTATGTCGATGGTGGCGTGGTCAATAATTATCCGGTGGATGAAGTAAAAGCAATGGGAGCGGATATTATTATCGGAGTAGATGTCCAGGATACCTTGCGAGCTCGTGATAAATTAAAATCTGCCATAGATGTGTTGGTTCAAATCAATAATTATAGAACCATTGAAGGGATGAAACGGAAAAGAGAATTGACCGATATCTATATCAACCCAAAGATCGATGATTTTTCAGTAGTTTCTTTTCACGAAGGCAATAAGATTATTGCAGCCGGGGAAGAAGCGGCTCGCGAACTATCTGAGCAGCTAAATGCTATTTCTGAAAGGCAACAAACACACGTTCGTCCTCCGCTGAAAGTTGAGAATAGGGAAACTATTTTTATTAAATACGTTGAAATTACAGGGAATAAAAAATATTCCAGATCGTACATTCTTGGCAAACTAAAATTGCAAACGCCGGCCGAAGTGAGTTATTCGGACTTTAATGACGGAATTAACAACCTTTCCGTGACAGGAAATTTTAGTGGGATCGATTATCAGTTTGTAAGCTATCCGGACAGGCCGGATGTCTATAAAGTTGTCTTCAATGTACGAGAAAGCAATAACAGAACTTCTGTTCGTTTAGCTGCTCATTACGATGATCTTTATAAATCGGCAGGGCTGCTCAATTTAACCCGAAAACGTTTGTTTACCAATAATGATGTCGCATCACTCGATGTGGTGATAGGGGATAATTTAAGATATAATCTGGAATATTATATTGATAAAGGATATTATTGGAGCATTGGTCTTAATTCACGATTTCTACTTTTTGAAAAAAATATCGGACTTGATTTTATCGATGCGGAGATAGAGGTTCCAACTAGTTTTCAATTGAATAAAATTGGTTTGGAATATGACGATTTGACGAATCAGCTTTTCTTTCAAACACTTTTCCGAAGAGTTTTTCAATTGGGGCTGGGTGTAGAGCACAAATGGTTGCGATATCTGTCTGAAACAATTGGTGTCGATGAGAACGGTAACCCCAGGACCATCTTCGAAAATACCAACTATTTCTCTGCTTATGGTTATCTGAACTTTGACACGCTGGACGACAAATTCTTCCCCTCATCCGGGTGGTATTTTTCGGCCGATTTTCATAACTATTTGTTTGCGGAAGGACTCAATGACAATTTCAACCCCTTTTCCTTGGCAAAAGCAAAGGCGGGCTATGCCTATTCATTCAACAATTTTCTTAGTGTTTATCTTACTTCTGAAGCAGGGCTAAAAATTGGTGACAAGGGAACGCGTTCGCTTGATTTCTTTTTAGGTGGATATGGATTTACTCCCACTAACAATCTCATAAGTTTATACGGCTATGATGCGTTGGATCTGAGAGGAGATACCTATCTGAAATCTAATGTGGATATTGATCTTAGGTTTGCCCGTAATAATCATTTTGTTTTATCCGGAAATATAGCCAATGTAGGAGATGAACTTCTGGAAAAAGGAAAATGGCTGAATGGCATTCGAAACTACGGAATTGCTTTAGGCTATGGCTTAGAGACCTTTTTAGGTCCCATAGAAGTGAAGTATGCCTATTCTCCCGAAGTAGGTGAGGATATCTGGTATGTGAGTGCCGGTTTTAGGTTTTAATGGCACTTTTCAGAATCGTAAAAATAAAAATTACGATATTTGTCTCATGGCTAAAAAATCATGGAAGTATCTACTTTGCCTTCTTAAATTTCTTATAAAAAGAAATCCGGAATGAGCTGTTATTACTAAAAACTCGTACTTTAGTAGGAGTTTAATTTTCAGTATTTTATCGTAGAAATTTATCAATGTAAAAAGTACCACATGCCATTTTATCATTCCTTGGGCAAAATTCCTCCCAAACGCCATACACAATTTAGAAAACCGGACGGATCATTGTATCCCGAACAATTGTTCGGAACGATCGGCTTCGACGGAATGTATAGTAATATCTATCATGAGAACCGTCCCACGCAGGTGCGAGAGATCGTAAAACAATATAATGTTGCGCCTAAAATTGCCAAAGCTAATAACATGCAATCGTATCGTTTACGAGGGTTTCAAGTGCCCCCTGAGAACGATTATTTGGAAAGCCGAAAAACAGTGCTCACCAACTCCGATTGTAATATCATCTTAGCCGCTCCTAAAAAATCATTGCGGGATTATTTTTATAAAAACACCGATGCCGACGAACTGATCTTTGTTCATAAGGGTAGCGGAAAACTTAGAACATTTCTTGGAAATATTGATTTTAAATACGGGGATTATTTATTGATTCCTCGTGGAATTATTTACCAGATCGATTTTGACACTGAGGATAATCGTCTGTTCATTGTGGAGTCGTATGATCCAATCTATACACCAAAGCGCTATAGAAATTGGTTTGGTCAGTTGTTGGAACATTCACCCTTTTGTGAAAGAGACATCCGGAAACCAAACGAACTGGAAACCTATAACGAAAAAGGGGATTTCTTGATGAAGATCAAAAAACAGGATGAGATCATTGAAATGATCTATGCCACACACCCCTTCGATGTAGTGGGCTATGACGGGTATAATTTCCCTTATGCTTTCTCAATTCACGATTTTGAACCCATTACCGGGAGAATCCACCAACCACCACCGGTTCATCAGACCTTTGAGACTTCCTCTTTTGTGGTATGTAGTTTTGTGCCCCGTTTGTACGACTATCATCCCAATAGTATTCCGGCGCCCTACAACCACAGTAACATCGACAGCGATGAGGTATTGTACTATGTCGATGGAGACTTTATGAGCAGGAACGATATTGAGGCAGGACATATTTCGCTGCATCCTGCCGGAATTCCCCATGGTCCGCACCCGGGAGCCACCGAACGAAGCATAGGTAAAACAGAGACACAGGAATTGGCAGTAATGGTAGATACCTTCAAGCCGCTAAAAGTAACAGAGGAGGCCATGAAGATCGCGGACGATTCCTATTATCAATCTTGGTTGGATTAAAATAAATAGTATGAGTAAAGAATTAAAATCGGTAAACTACGGTTTAGAAAAAATATTCGAAGGAGCAGAAGATTTCCTTCCTTTATTAGGAACTGACTACGTTGAATTTTATGTAGGAAACGCAAAGCAATCGGCACATTTTTACAAAACAGCTTTCGGATTTCAATCCTATGCTTATAAAGGCTTGGAAACTGGATCGAAAGATGTAGTGAGTTATGTTTTAAAGCAAGATAAGATACGAATAGTATTGACGACACCCCTTACGAGTAAGTCGCCCATTAACGATCACATTGTAAAACATGGTGACGGCGTGAAAGTGATTGCTTTATGGGTGGACGATGCACGAAGTGCGTATGAAGAGACCACAAAACGTGGCGCCAAGCCCTATATGGAACCGACCGTTGAAAGAGATGAGAACGGAGAAGTGGTTCGTGCAGGGATCTATACCTACGGCGAAACAGTGCACATGTTCGTTGAACGTAAAAACTACAAAGGCAATTTTTTGCCTGGATTTAGAGCTTGGAAATCTGATTATAATCCGGAACCCACCGGTTTAAAATACATAGACCATATGGTTGGGAATGTGGGTTGGGGCCAAATGAATACGTGGGTTAAGTGGTATGAAGATGTCATGGGATTTGTGAACTTTTTGTCCTTTGACGACAAACAGATTCATACGGAATATTCCGCTTTGATGAGTAAGGTAATGAGCAATGGAAACGGAAGGATCAAATTTCCTATTAACGAGCCCGCTAAAGGAATTAAAAAATCGCAAATCGAAGAGTATCTGGATTTTTATGAAGGTGCAGGAGTACAACATTTAGCCTTAGCCACAGACGATGTTATTGGTACAGTAGCTCAGTTAAAAGCCCGAGGGGTCGAATTTTTACCACCCCCTCCACAAGAGTATTATGATGACATCCCTAGGCGATTAGGAGTTCATATGGAGGTAATGAAAGAAGATATCAAAGAGCTTCAAAAACTATCTATTTTAGTGGATGCCGATGAAGAAGGGTACTTATTACAAATTTTCACCAAACCACTTGAGGACCGACCGACCTTATTTTTTGAAATTATCCAGCGAATGGGGGCCAAAGGATTTGGAGCAGGTAATTTTAAAGCATTATTTGAATCGATAGAGCGAGAACAAGCTGCCCGGGGAACGCTTTAATGTAACATGAACAAAACTCCGTCGACCTATTCCGCGGAGTTTTGTATTTTCGGAACGGTAGTTGCAGACCACTGGAAAAAGCCCCAATATTTTAATATGAAGAAGGTATTATTTTTATTCTTTTTTATTACTACTGCCATAACTTTTGCACAAAAGCAAGCCTATGGTGATGGTGAATGGTTTAAATTCAGGGTTCATTACGGGGTCGTTACGGCGGGGTATGCTACCTTGGAAGTGAATAATGCCATCCTCAATGGGAAAGAAGTTTTTCATGTGAGTGGAGAGGGAAAAACTACGGGTATCTCCAGATGGTTTTTTGGTGTTGAAGATTATTACCAATCCTATATCGATAAGAAGAACGATGTACCCTATCGATTTATTCGCAAGATTGATGAAGGGGGATACACTAAAGACATTCAAATAGATTTCAATCACGAGACAAGAACCGCTTTGGTTCATAATAAAGAGCAGGGTAGCAAGGACTGGGTCACCTTTTCAAAAGATGCTCAGGATATGGTTTCTGCCTTTTATTATTTGAGGAACAACTTGAATGTTAAAACGATCAAAGAGGGTGATACCGTGGATATGGATATGTTTTTCGACAAAAAAAGCTATCGATTTCGACTTAAATTTCTGGGTAGAGAAGTGCTTCGCACTAAATTTGGCAAGATCAATACACTTATCTTCCGACCTTATGTAGAAGCAGGCAGGGTGTTTAAAGAAAAGGAAAGTCTAACCGTATGGGTAACTGACGATGATAATAAAATTCCTTTACTGATTAAGGCCGATCTGGCTGTAGGATCCCTCAAAGCGACCCTAACCGAATTTAAGGGATTGCAACATTCATTTAAAATAACAGCAGAATAATCGCATGGAAATTACGCCTGAAACCAACCAATTACTTGAGCAACTCGACGAAAAATTTAAAGCCATTGGCCAAGATTTAGACACCCATTTAGAGGGATTGCTTTATGGAAAACCAATCACCTATTGGGATTATATCCAAACGGATGCCCTTTTAAATCTTCAGATTCAGCGCACGAATCTACCGGATGAAATGGTATTTATCATGTACCATCAGATCAATGAACTCCTTTTTAAAATGATTCTTTGGGAAATTCAACAGATATCACACCATGAGAATTTAACGGCCAATTTCTTTTCCGAACGATTGATGCGCATTAGCAGGTATTTTGATATGTTGACTTCTTCATTTCAAATTATGACCGAAGGTATGGAAGTTGAGCAGTATTTAAAATTCAGAAATACCCTTACCCCTGCTTCCGGATTTCAAAGTGCACAATACCGAAAAATTGAGTTCGCCTCAACGGAACTTATCAATCTAATAGATGCTCGATTTAGAGCAACCATCGATAGAAATACTTCTTATGAGCACGCTCTTGAGCATTTATATTGGCAAGCGGCAGGAAAAAATTATCAAACGGGTAAGAAATCTTATTTGTTGAGCTCCTTTGAGAAAAAGTATAAAAATGAATTTGTAGCCTTTACAAAAGAATATAATACCATAAATTTGTATTCGAAATTTAAAAACCTGCCCCAGGAGGTAAAAGATAGTTCAAAACTGCGTGATGCCATGCGTCATTACGATTATACGGTAAATGTTACTTGGGTTATGGCGCATTACAATACCGCGGTCAAATACTTAAATCATGGCAATAAACCCGAGGTAGCCACGGGAGGTAGTGACTGGGCGAAGTATATGCTTCCAAAGTACCAAAAACGAATTTTCTTTCCGGATGTTTGGACCAAACAAGAAATTGAAGATTGGGGCAAAGATGTTTAGTTGATAAATAAATTTAGAATTGAAGTATTTAATATTCCTTATCCCCGCATTTATTACTCTGATCGCTTGTTCAAACGAAAACAAGGAGGACTCAGCCGAAAACATAGAAGAGCCTGAAATAGTCGAAGAATACGGTTATATTTTGAATGATTTTAATGTGGTTCGAGATACCATTCGACCCGGTGATACTTTTGGTGGCATATTAAGTGAATATGGGGTGTCGCAAAATACAATCTTCGAAGTGGCAACTTCTTTTAAGGAAGACTTTGATGTTCGCAGGATTGGAGTAGGCAGACCCTATGTGTTACTTAATTCTAAAGATTCTCTAAATCAAACACAGGTTTTTATATACGAAAGGAACAAAGTAGATTACGCCGTAATCGATTTTCGTGATACGATCAGTATTTCACACGAAAAAAAACCCGTAACCTATATTGAAAAAGAAGCATCCGGGGTAATTACCAGTTCCTTATCCGCGACGATGGCTGAGAACAATTTAAGCCCTTATATGACTGACCGATTGGCCAATATCTATGCTTGGACCATTAACTTCTTTCAATTGCAACCGGGGGATAATTTTAAAGTGGTATACACAGAAACATTTATTTCAGATTCGATCTCCGGAGGACTGCATGAAATCAAGGCGGCCTATTTTGAACACAGAGGGAAGCCTATATATGCGTTTAAATTTAAACCGGAAGGAACAGAAGATCTGCCGGCCGACTTTTATGATGACGAAGCCAATAATTTGCGGAGAGCTTTCTTAAAAGCGCCTGTGAAATTCAGCAGAATCTCTTCTCGCTATAATTTAAACCGACGTATTGCCTATTACGGATATAAAGTAAGACCACACAAAGGAACTGATTTTGCCGCGCCTATAGGAACTCCAATTCTGGCAACCGCAGATGGTGTTGTTTCTAAAGCCGAGCGCAGAGGGGGTAATGGTATCTATGTGAAGATCCGGCACAATGCTTCCTATGAAACGCAATACCTTCACATGAAAAAGTACAATGTAAGACCCGGACAGCACGTCCGCCAGGGAGATGTGATCGGATGGGTTGGAATGACCGGAAATTCCGGAGGTCCACACGTTTGTTACCGATTCTGGAAAAATGGCAAACAAGTAGATCCCTTTCGTGAAGACCTTCCAAAAACAGAACCGCTTGATAAAAAGTACCACACCGAGTACTTTTCAAAGATCGCTCTACTCAAGGAGCGATTGGATTGTATTAAAAGCTAATCCACATTTTGTTAATAAACCTGTTGTTATCTAATTGAATATATGCCAATTAAGTACTTTATTAATTGTTAAATTAGAGCAACTAACATAGCATTTTCTTAACATAAGAACACATTACTTATTGCTGGACAAGGCTAAATTTGCAAACCAAATATTAATTAAACAAACACTTATGAAACAACTTTTACTTATTGTAATTTTATTAAGCAGTGTTGCTGCTTTTTCACAAGGAACTGTGACCGGGTCAGTGACTGACACCGACCTGGGGGGTCCACTTAACGGGGCCAACGTAATTGAAGTAGGGACCAACAATGGAACGATAACCGACTTCGACGGAAACTTCACATTGAATGTAAGTTCCAATTCAGGGACGATTAAGATCACATACCTGGGATTTACCCAACAATCAATGAGTTATACACTCACTAATGGAAAAGCTGCTTTAGGAACTATTACCCTGGAGGCGGATGCGAACACACTTTCTGAAGTGGTGATCGTAGGTACCGGGGTAATCGATTTGGCGGAAGACAGAAAAACACCGGTAGCCGTATCTACGATTTTGGCAGAGGAGATTCAATCCAAAACGTCAGGGAACAGAGAATTTGTTGAAGCATTGCAGAACACACCTTCGGTTTATGTGTCAAATCAGGCTGGTGGTTTTGGTGATAGTCAAATTTTCCTTAGAGGTTTTGACCAAATCAATACCGCATTCCTTTTGAATGGTCAACCGATCAATGGAATGGAAGACGGTAGAATGTATTGGTCCAACTGGTCCGGGATGTCTGATGTGGCAAATGCCGTACAGGTTCAAAGAGGACTTGGTTCTTCTAAACTTGCCATTTCTTCCGTAGGGGGTACTGTGAATATTATCTCCAAAACTACCGATAAACGTCAGGGAGGATTTGTTCGTATGATGGCAGGTAACGACAGTTATTTCAAAGGAACTGTTAGTTATGATACCGGATTAAGCGAAAGTGGCTGGGCTTTTTCAGCCTTGGTGGATCACTGGCAAGCGCATAGAAAGTATTCTATAGGTACTGCCGGTCAAGGACAAAACTATTTGTTCTCCGTAGGGTACAAACCCAATGAGAAACACGCCTTCAACTTCTTGCTTACAGGAGCTCCACAATGGCACGATCAAAATTTCTCCGATTCGTTGGAAGATTATGCCCTTTTAGGTGAAAAACAAAACTCCAACTCCGGTTTCAAGGATGGTGAGCGTTTTACCGAGCGAAGAAACTACTACCACAAGCCAATCGCCAACTTAAACTGGGATTTCAAAATAGACGAAAAAATGGATCTTTCCACTGTACTATACGCCTCATGGGGTCGTGGTGGTGGAACCGGGAACTTAGGAAGTGGACGAGTGAGAGTAGGTGGTAATGGAACCGATCAGGATGAAGTAGATTTCGATCAGATCGTTGAGAACAACATCGCGAATGCGGAAGGAGGAATAGGAAATGGAGGTAATTCTTATATTATCCGTTCATCCGTGAACAACCACAACTGGTACGGATTGCTTTCAAACTTGAATTTTGAAGTGAATTCAAACTGGAATTTCAACGTGGGACTGGATGGTAGAATGTATCATGGGGATCACTTCCGTCAAGCAGTAGATCTAATGGGACTTTCGGGTTACAGTGATAATGATCAAGTATATAGAGATGAATATAAAGCAAATCCATGGTCTTCCTTATTTAGTTTTGCGGATGAAGGAGATCGCATTGGTTATGATTATTCAGAAAATATCAATTACATCGGTGGATTCGGACAAGCAGAATTCTCAGTGGAAGGCTTTTCGGCTTTCGCTCAAGGAGCATACTCTAGCCAGTCTTACGAAAGAATAGGTCGTTTTGAAGGATCCGGAGAAGATGGATTGGGAAATTCCGAAAAAGTATCTAAAACAGGATATAACCTAAAAGGGGGTGTTTCTTTAGATATTGATAGTGAGAACAAGTTGTTCTTCAATTCAGGATTTTATTCACGTCAGCCTTTCCTAGATAATGTATTTGCCAATATCAGAGATTCCAACGAATTGTCCTCTCCTGAAGTGGACAATGAAGAGATCCTAGGTTTGGAAGCCGGATATCGTTTAGAGACCGGTCAAGTTCGTTTCAATGTGGATCTTTATTTCACCGAATGGGGGAACCGTTTCCTAAGTATCAACGGTCCGATACAGCCGGATGATGCTACTTCTACCTATCGTATGACCGATGTGACCCAACTTCACAAAGGGATCGAAGCAGATATTCAGTACCGTCCAAAAGGAGGGTTCTACGTATTGAGGGCTTTCGGTCAAGTAGGAGATTGGCAATACAAAGGATCTACTCCTTTTACCTTACAAAACGATGATACCTTTGTATTTGTGGATTCAGGGGATGCAAATCTTTCCGGTGTAAAAGTTGGAAATGCTCCACAAACACAATTCGGAGCGGGTATGGACATCGATCTATGCAGCAGTGTTTCTGTAGATTTTGATTATGTTTTCAACAAGGATCTTTACGGATACGTTGATCCCGCCGACGTAGCAGAAGCTGCTCTAGCAGGGTCAAAATATCAAAATGAGGAATTAGATTCTTACGGACTTGTAAATGCAGGAATGACCTACAAATTCAGCTTTGGAGAGCAAAAATTGGTTTTCCGTGGCAACATTTATAACTTATTCAACGAAGCCTATATCAACCAAAGAGATGCATTTGGTTATTACTTAGGAGTTGGAAGAACTTATAACGTAAGTCTACGTTTGAACTTCTAAGAAAAAGTTGCTTTATGTATGAAACCGCTCCATAACGGAGCGGTTTTTTTATGCGAATCACTTACCTTTGGTAAAATCAAAAAATCGTCTTTATGGAAGTTCTTATCTCATTACACTCTTACTGGGCCTATATCGTCTTATTTATTTTGGTGATCGCTGTCATCAATGCCTTGGCAGGCTGGTTGGGAAATAAAGAATACCAACCAAAGGATTTTCGCATTTCCCTGTTCACATTGATTGTAACTCATATTCAATTGCTTTTGGGGTTCATCGTTTATTTCACTTCTCCTTTAGGGCTCCGATCTATTACTGAAAATGGAATGGGGACTGTTATGAAGGATGCCTTATTACGACTTTTTGCTGTGGAGCACATCACCGTCATGATCTTTGCCGTGGTGTTAATTACCATTGGCTACTCCAAACACAAAAAGAAATTGGTGTCCAAACCAAAGTTCAAGACCTTGACGATCTTCTATGGGCTTGCTTTACTGTTGGTTTTAAGCAGAATTCCCTGGACGCAGTGGTTTGACTAGTCCAATTTGGTTG
>JAHEMZ010000018.1 GCA_024643385.1 Flavobacteriaceae bacterium
AAAAACCCGCTAAATTTTCGTTCATCTCATTATCTTTAGGAGACAACAACCACTAATGATAAAATTCTTTCGCAATATCCGTAGATCACTTTTGTCCATGGGAAAAACCGCCAGCTACCTTAAATATGCCCTTGGTGAAATTATACTCGTGGTTATTGGTATCCTAATTGCACTGCAAGTCAATAACTGGAATGAGGAACGGATCAAACAAAAAACAGTACATACTGCCTTAATCCAAATTCAGAATGAATTATTGGGGGATCTGGATGAAAGTTATAATCTTACTTCATATTTAGAGTATCAGGATAGCCTCATGGAAAAAGTGCTTAAAAACAAGGTCACGGAAGAAGATTATAAAACAAACGGTTACTTACTAAATTTGATAAGAAACAGTAGTGACTTTACGCTTAACCGAGATGGCTACACAGGTTTGATGAACATTATTGACGAATCAAAATTTGGTCACCCGGAACTCTTGCGTGATTTAAAATACCTATACGTGGAAGGAAACACTCTTTTGGAACTTTGGAAAGGATGGTTTAACAACTTCGTGCATGAATATAATAATGAATTGACAAAAAAATATGGGTGGTATTTCACTACCGATGCCCTTTTGGACAGTCTTAGCCATGATGAGTTGAACTACCTTCTTTACGACCCCATGTATAAAAATAATGTGGTAAGATATCGAAATTTAGGTATTGGAAATCTCAATTATGGGAATTATCAATTACAGGTAGCGATGGCACAACTGTATCGAAAAATTTCAGAAGTGACCGGTGAAGGAACAGATAATGAAATCATCGCTTCCTATTTTAAAAGCCCTCCGGACTCTGTGTATCGTTCGTTCCTTGGCACTTTTGTTCGAAAAGACGGTTCTGCTTTAAAACTATACGTGGAAGGCGACTCCTTAAAGTCGCAATATCCTTATCCCTCCGGTGAAATAAATTATATGGTCGGTGGCAAACGGAATCGTTTTCAGGCATACAACGCTGCTTTTCAGCTAATTATCGAAAATGATTCTACGCTTCGCAGTTCAGGTTTATCACGTAACAGGTATGTGAAAATCAATTAGGAATAGCATAATCCATCTATTCCTGCTCATTTTTTTATAAAAATGCATTCTTTTTGAAAATAAAACCATCTTGTTGTAACATTTTGCACCTGTATTACGTATAACCACATACAAAAGGAAAATTTAATCTTTTAAAAGTCAGGAGACCCCCTTAATGAGACAACTTAAAATTACAAAGCAGGTGACCAACCGGGAAACTGCTTCATTGGACAAGTACCTTCAGGAAATTGGAAAAGTTGACTTAATTACCGCAGACGAAGAAGTTGAATTGGCACAACGCATTAAAGCGGGTGACCAACGTGCTTTGGAAAAGTTGACCAAAGCCAATTTGCGTTTTGTGGTTTCAGTAGCAAAACAATACCAAAATCAAGGTTTAACCCTTCCCGATCTGATCAACGAAGGTAACCTTGGGCTTATTAAAGCCGCACAACGTTTTGATGAAACCCGTGGATTTAAGTTTATTTCCTATGCCGTTTGGTGGATTCGACAATCTATCTTACAGGCATTGGCCGAACAATCTCGTATTGTACGACTTCCTTTGAATAAAATTGGAAGTATCAATAAAATAAATAAAACGTATGCTTTCCTAGAACAAGCGCACGAGCGTCCGCCTTCTGCAGAAGAAATTGCAAAAGAATTGGACATGACCATTAACGATGTAAAGGAGTCCATGAAAAACTCCGGACGTCACGTATCTATGGATGCACCCTTAGTGGAAGGTGAAGATTCCAACTTATATGATGTATTGCGCAGTGGAGAATCTCCAAATCCTGATCGTGCTTTGTTGCACGAATCATTAAGAACGGAAATTGAACGCGCGCTGGAAACCTTGACCCCCCGTGAAGCAGATGTGATTCGTTTGTATTTTGGTCTGGGAAATCAACATCCAATGACCTTAGAGGAAATTGGTGAGACCTTTGACCTAACTCGTGAACGCGTGCGTCAGATCAAAGAGAAAGCCATTCGCAGATTAAAACATACTTCAAGAAGTAAGATCTTGAAAACGTATTTGGGTTAAGCCCATAAACACAACAACAGTTAAAAATAACTGTTCGTTTTTTGATTGATGAATGACCTCCGGCTGATTACCGGAGGTTTTTTTTATCTTTATATAAATAACCGCCTAACCAACTGATTATGAACCATAGCGTTTGCTATATAAGCAAAGCCAAAGATGGGCTTACCGCCTTAGAAATTGAAGATATATTTATTACAACGCAAACTAAAAATAATGGAGCCGGCATAAAGGGAATATTATTATTTGGTTTTGGTAATTTTTTTCAAGTTTTAGAAGGTGAAAAGAAAGTAATTGAAGACCTTTACCTCAATAAAATTTGTGAAGATAAAAGGCACTTCGATATTTTAACCATTTTCAATCATCAAATAAAATATCCCATTTTTAATGCATATAGCTCCGAGTTTAATATTGTTAAAACAAATGCTCAATTGGACAGTATAAAAACATATTTAAACCAAAATAATCTTCATCATCTATCAAAGAATATTCAAAGAATGTTAAATCCTTTTCTTCTATAATTATGAATAATATTCTCATCGCCCCTTCTATATTAGCCGCAGATTTTGCCAACCTTCAACGTGATATTGAAATGGTCAATCACAGTGAAGCCGATTGGTTTCATATCGATATCATGGATGGGGTGTTCGTGCCGAATATTTCCTTCGGGATGCCCGTACTAAAAGCTATTTCAAAACATGCTACTAAAACAGTGGACGTGCATCTGATGATCGTTGACCCGGATCGTTATATTCAAACATTTGCTAAACTGGGTGCCAATATTCTTACCGTACATTTTGAAGCTTGTACACACTTACATCGAACCCTCCAAGCCATCAAAGCAGAAGGAATGCAAGCCGGAGTAGCCTTAAATCCGCACACACCTGTCGCCCTCTTGGAAGATATTATTCAGAATATCGATCTGGTTTGTTTAATGAGTGTGAATCCGGGATTTGGCGGACAGAGTTTTATTGAGAACACCTATCACAAGGTAAAAGCCCTTAAATCGTTGATCACAGCAAAAGGTGCGCAGACCAAAATAGAGATCGATGGAGGTGTGACCAATAAAAATGCAAAGGCATTGAAAGAGGCCGGAGCTGATGTATTGGTGGCAGGAAGTTATGTCTTTGGCGCCGAAAACCCAACAGCAACCATCGCCGGATTGAAAGAATTGACCCGTTAAAAGGTTTATTATTATAAATCTAAACTTCTTTTAGTAGCTTTATTGTGAATTTTGACCTTCAAAAGGTTAAAAAATGCAAGTAACTCCTTCTTTCGATACATGGACCTCTGTGTTCCTACTGGCCGTTGCCATGGGACTATTTTTATTCTTTTCCATCCTGTTTGGAAAAAATAGAAAACACCTACCCATCGGACTTCTCGTGCTGGCTTTCTCATTGATCTTATTTCAATATGTGCTTTATTGGACACGATTTGAGATTGTTTTCCCTTATTTCGGAATGTTGCCTCACTTATGTTATTATACTACAGGCCCGCTACTATATCTATATTTTCTCACCTTATATAAGAAAGACATTAGCTTCAATTACGCATGGCATTTCCTTCCGGCATTTTTAGTTCTCGTGACGTATCTGGCTATACTATTAAATAGTTTAGGAGGATTTGAATTGACCATCCCCTGGCGATGGTTTTCAATAAATCCTTGGTTTATAGCCATTCATATGGGGATTTACACGCTGGTCTCTTTCAGACTTGTGTTGAAGTCCAAGGTGGAAACCGAATTCGAAACTTTAAGGAAACGCTGGACAACGACCTTGATCCTACTCTATTCCACCTTCGTATTGGCCTATATCTCTTATTATATTTTGGTCAATTTCGACTTCTTTAACAACCAATGGGATTATATGATCTCATTTACCATGAGTGCATCCATCTATTTAATTGGCTACTTCATTATAAAAGAACCACAGGTGTTTGACGGTGAATTTTTAACAGAATTGTTTTTACCCGTTGAAAATAAAGACTCCTCCTTTGAAGAATCGCTGTTGCATGAGTTTTATCAAAAGTTAACCAAACATATGGTGACTCAAAAGCCCTATATCGACAATGAATTGCGTTTAGTGAATCTCGCTGATCAACTTGGATTCTCAACGCACTTACTTTCCAAAGTGATCAATAAGAAATCGGGGAAGAATTTCAATCAATTCGTCAATGATTATCGGCTGCAGGAAGCCAAAAGATTATTACACGAAAATCCGGAATATAGCGTAAAAACCATCTACTTCGATGTGGGATTCAACAATAAGGCTACTTTCTACAATGCCTTTAAAAAAGAATTTCATTGTACTCCCTTGGAATTCAGGGACGCTATGACCTCTTCTTCTTAAAAAAGTAAAAAAAGAGTCCATTGTTATAAATTTGAACTCTTCTCTCCGGTAGTCTTTAGAATTTAGCATCATAAATCTTAAAAACGAACATTATGAAAACAATTCAATTGTTACTTATCAGTATTACACTGACTTTATCGACCAGTGCTTATGCACAACCGGACTACTACATGTATGTTAGCGATGCCGGCGGATTCAACAATCCACCGTGGCAAATATTACGCTATGATCTCGATGGAAGCAATCCTCAAATATTTATCGACAACGAATTCTTTGTAGGGGAAGGCGTGGGATGGCCGCAAGACATCTTGTTTCTCGAAGATCAGAATGTAGTCCTGATCTCTAACTTAGTGGGAAACAGGATAACCAAACATGACGCCTCCACAGGTGCTTTCATTGAAGATTTTGCCACGGTGGACGGAGGGCCCACTCGCATGAAGATAGGTAGTGACGACCTTATTTATGTGGTGCAATGGAGTAATTCGAACAATAAAGTACTTCGCTATCAACAGGATGGAACCTTTTTGGGAGAATTTACCGATGAGGGAGTACCTACGAGCGTAGGATTTGATTGGGATAGTGAAGGGAACTTGTACGTCGGATCCTATGGAACGCACAAAGTGACAAAGTTTGACACCAATGGGGTAAGTCAAGGCTTATATATTAGTTCCGATCTAGCCGGTCCCACCAACATTCAATTCGAAAGTGACGGGAATTTATTGGTGCTGAACTGGAATGTAGGAAATATTAAACGTTTTGACACCAATGGAGACCTACTTGAGATCTTCACCGTCGATGTGTCGCAACCGGAAGGTATCGCTATAAATCCCGTAACGGGAAATTATATCATCGGCAATGGTGGTCCGGCACAAATAGATGAATTTCAACCCGACGGAACCTTTGTAGGCAGTTTGGTGACCAGTGGAGCCGGCGGTTTGATTCAACCAAATGCCGTCGTTATTCGTGACGCTACTTTTTCGGTGAAAGAGCACTCCAAGAAAAAGGTAATGGTCACTCCTACTATGGGGTCCATCTTCCAACTCAATATGACCGAAATAGAATCCATTCTGGATTTGAATGTATATAATATCATGGGGCAGTTGGTATCTTCCATTTCCTTGGAAGATTCCTACTGGGATGCTCACACTTTAAATGAGGGAGTGTACATTATTAGAGGAAAAACTGCCGATTCCTATTTTCATCAAAAGATCATTATAAAAAAATAAGAGTATTCCCCTCCGTTTTTAAAAAGGCCTGACTTGAATTACCAAGCGGGCTTTTTTATCTTTGTAGAAAATACGATACTTGACTACAGAAAAGGATGTTGTGATTATAGGAGGTGGCCCAATAGGTATTGCCTGTGCCTTAGCCTGCCAAAAAAAAGGGTTGAAATATGTGGTGTTGGAAAAAGGAGCGCTGGTCAACTCCTTGTACAATTACCCCCTGAACATGACCTTTTTCTCTACTTCTGAAAAGATCGAAATTGGGGGTATCCCCTTCATTAGTACAAATCCCAAGCCCCATCGAGATGAAGCGCTGGAATATTACCGCAGAGTAGCAAACTCTCAAAAACTTCAAATTCATCTCTATGAAAAAGTGACCTCTGTACATGAAAATAGCGAGGGTACCTTTGAAATTTCTACGGAAAAAGCTTCTTATCGATCTCCAAATATCGTGATTGCCACAGGATTTTACGACATCCCAAAATTGTTAAATGTCGCGGGAGAATCTTTACCGAAAGTTACTCATTACTTCAAAGAGGCCCATCCCTATGTGATGCAAAAGACCATAATTGTCGGAGCCAGTAATTCGGCCGTAGACGCAGCGCTGGAAATTTGGAGAAAAGGCGGAGAGGTGACCCTAGTCGTTCGAGGCCCGTCCATTGGCGAACGTGTTAAATATTGGGTGAAACCCGATATCGAAAATAGAATTGCAGAGGGAAGCATAAAGGCCTTTTTTAATTCAGAAATAAAGGAAATAACAGAAAATGAAGTGCTTTTAACCACCCCTGAAGGGGTCAAAAAAGTACCCAACGATTTTGTCGTAGCGCTTACCGGTTATCAACCCAATTTATCATTTTTAAAAGCATTAGGCATCACTTTTTCTGAAGATGGTAATCAGCGGCCTACCTATAACCCTGAAACCATGGAAACCAATGTGGCGGGAATATATTTAGCCGGTGTGATTTGTGGTGGAATGGAAACGCATAAATGGTTTATTGAAAACTCCAGATCCCATGCTGATCTTATTGCAAATGATATCGTAGGAAAAAATTAATAACCCGCAAATCGGAAATTGAGCAATTTCTTAGTGGCATCGTAAATATCGGGGAAATCTTTTTGCAATTCCTTAGGTGCTTCAAAAAAGTATTCCGCCAATACCGCCATAAACTCGTACTGATTGGAAAAAGCATAATCCCTAAAGAACTTTGTTTCATCAAGTTTTGCACGAACCTCATTCTCCGTAAGCTTCTTCAAGATCTTCTGAAATTGCTTTGAAAATCGATTAGAGTCAATATCCCGGCTATTCTTAGATTCCAGTTGTATGGCGTGCATAAATTCATGTATACCCAGGTTTCTTTTGTCATTTGTAATTTGATACCCGTATTCAAAATCCTTCCAGGAAAGTACCAAAGCCCTCTCTCTGGGGTTGAATTCTCCTTTGTGATAACGTTCATTAAGGTTACTGTAAAACTCTTCAGGATAGATCAAAATATATTCGATCAGGTTATATTCGTAATTTTTCCTTCCAAAAGCCACCATACATCCCACCGAGGCGATCAGTAATTTTATACGATCCGTTACTTCTATGTTGCCACGAGAGACGAAATTTTTATCGTTGACAAAGCGAGCCACACGATGTTGAAACTGTAGTTTTTCCTTTACTGTTAGCAATGAATAGAATTCAAATTCCGTAGTAAGTATAAGTAATTGAGCCGGTGTTAATTTTCGAAACACCCATAAATGACGGTAAAAAGGGCGGTCATATCGGTCGGAATACCAATTTTCAAAAACCCTGAACAAAAAAAAGGCAAAGCCTACTAATACGATAGTATAGGCATAGGGTGCTAGCCAGGTTACATTTTCGTCAGGTGTTTGTAATAAGAACATTACACAAATTTGGGGTGATAAAGATAGAAATAAAATGTAAATCCCTAATTATCTGTAAGAAACGCTAATATTTTGTAATTATTATTTTGCGCTATCCCCCTTAAAATAGTGTGATTGATTTTTAAATAGCACATTAAAAGTAGTCAAGGTTCCGTAACAGCGTGTGATATATTGCTGAAGGTCTACTTTTTCAATATCATCCAAATGATCGCTGGAATTGATCTTTTGTTCCATTACCCTCAAACGGTCACGCAGCATTACGATCTTATGAAAAAAGGTTTCCATGGGAATTTCCTTATTTGCCAAATTTGTATCACTGGGTTGTAAAATCATTTTACCCCCTTTGTATTTATCTGCAATGGGAACGATTTCACTGGCATCACTCCATTTCTTTAAAATTTCCCTAAGGGTACGTTCCACTTCATAAAAACTTACGGTATCCAATTCGTCCTCCGACGCTTCTATGACATTAAAATCTTCTTCCTGATCAATCGTCTCCAATCCCTTATCAATAAAAGTCACCCAATACATTTTACTATCTACATTGGTGACTACCCCTTTACCGTGTTTCGGATGATCGATTCGTGAACCTATGGCGAGTCGTTGCATGAGCTTGTGTTTTTAGTTATGATGTAAAAATAGTAAGATTAATAGAAATAAAAACAATCTTTGATTCTCCTCTAAAATTGTATAAATCACCAAAAAGCTCCGCTTTGAAAATAAAAAACCCGAGCTTAAAAATTCAAGCAAAGGCCTACTATCCCTTCATGCTATTTCGGGATTACCTGCGGTGATCCCTCAAAGCTCCGCTTTGAAAATAAAAAACCCGAGCTTAAAAATTCAAGCAAGCTTGATTTTACACTCGGGTTTTTTATTTATTCGTGACCGCGGAGGGATTCAAACCCCCAACCCTCAGAGCCGAAATCTGATATTCTATTCAGTTGAACTACGCGGCCTTATATTTTGGCTTAGGAGTTCAACTAAATCCCACAAGGGACAGTTGAACTACGCGGCCAATATTATGATAATCTACTCTTTACAATTCCGGAAATGGTTTTCCCATCTGCCTTTCCCGCCATTCTTTGATTCGCCAATCCCATTACTTTGCCCATATCAGCCATTGAACTGGCTCCAATTTCAGCAATTACTCCTTCAATAATGGCCGCAACTTCGTGTTCAGCCAATTGTGCAGGTAAAAATTGTTCAATAATTGAGGCTTCCGTCATCTCAGGATTCGCTAGATCTGTTCTGCCTTGTTCTAGGTATATGGCAGCACTGTCCTTGCGTTGTTTCACCAATTTCTGGAGGATCTTCAATTCCTCGTCCTTGGAGATCTCAGCCTTTGCTCCCGTTTCAGTTTGAGCCAATAAGATCGCAGACTTCACAGAACGCAGTGCCTGTAATGCCAGCGTATCTTTGTCCTTCATAGCTACTTTCATAGCCTCCATGATCTTGGTTTCTAAGCTCATTTATTTTTTGCTTATTCGGATTGCGAAGATAAGTATTATGATAAAATCTAAAAATTAAATTGACTATAAAAAAATACTTCAATAATTAACCTATACAGGGTTTACCATTGAATAATGAAAAGTAACTAAGTATTAGCTTAACAACGTTTCCTCAAGGAAAATAAGAAAATCATCTTTCTTATTCTGAGGCTCAAATAAAATATTGTACACCATTACAGCTTGTTGGTAACATTGCAGTCGCAAGCGAACTCCTGCTTTTTTGGCAAAATTTTTATATTGTTTCTTTGCTTCTTCAATTTCACCCAGATAAATATTTGCTTCAGCCATGGTAGCATATTTACTGCTACTCTTGTAAAAATATTTCTCTGCGGCTGCAAGTGCAGTGGTTGCATGCTCACGCATAATTCGTTTATTCAGATCTAATTTAGCATACATAAAAGCCATTTTCACTGCATTTGTAAACACCTGCTCCTCATCTTCCGTTATCACTGCCAGATCGTAAGCCTTTTTGTGACATTCCAAAGCCAGCTCTCCCATTTTTTGCAATTTATTCTCTAAATATTGATTGCGGTACAAATCGCCCAGACATTCCAATAGATCCGGATCACTTTTGGTTCTTTTATTCTTGCTAATTGTCTTTATGGCATCATCCACCCGCCCCACTGCTTCCATTGCTTTGATCAATTTTATAAAACTCTCTTCGTCCAATTCCTTTGCTTTCGGTTCCAAATCAGTAATAACCGCCTCATTGTTCTCCATGTTTTTTGGAAAATAACTAAGAATTAAGTTTTCCGACATTTGAGTCTTAAAAAAAGGAGTCTGTACACAGGGATTGTCATTTTCATCCACCACGGCAGCTGCCCTTGCGGGGACCTTTTCGAAGACATACTCCACCACATCCATCATAGTCACTTCGGGGTCGGTAAAAGGTGTTTTATGCTTCCCGGATAATACTTCCAATAAGCACTTTGTAAAAATACTTTCATTATCCACCCCCCAGGAAAGTTGGTTATCTTGACAGGAAGCCATTACCCAAATACCGTGATCATCATTTAATTTTTGAGCCATTCCATAAAAACCTTCAATACCCGTTTGGATCATACCTTCCGCATGACAACAATCGAGAAAAAAAGCAAGACGGCCGGAAGGAAGAGCATTGATCTTATCTTTTAACACATCGGCAGTGATCCAGGTAGACTTGTAGTTTTCCAAGGTCATCCCGTAAGGTTGAAGGAAAAACTTGTGCTCCGTTCCGTATTGCCCTCCGTGACCGGAGTAGTAAAGTAGTATGGTGGACTCCTCATTGGTCATTTCTTTCAGCTTATCAAAGGCTTTAAGAATTCCATTATGGGTAGCTTTCTTTTCAGTTAATAGAATGACATTCTTTTTTGGGTATCCTATGAGGTTCTTATCGATAAAGTTCTCGTACAAATTCTTGGCATCGTTCACAGAATAGGGCAGATCTCCTCCAACGCCAATGATAAGTGCAAAGGTGTTATTTTTATTCTCCATTAATTTAATTTTTTGGTAAGCATAATTCTCAGAAGATTATGTTATCGTTGTCCATCAGCTGTAATCGTTCCAACCATTAATTACTTGATATTATTTCCAAAAATTCATCACCCTATTGAAAGCTGCAGTTTGTAGATATGGTTTGAAATGAATATCATGTTGATAGGTGGAAGAGAGATACCGCTTTCCATCGGCAACTGCCTTCAGCAAATGATCAAGGGCCTTTTTTTCGTCACCCAAGGCAGCATAATACTGTGCCAGGGCATAATCTACTTTTCCAAAATCAAATTTGGTTCTCATCTGATCTAATTGCGATAAATATTGGGCCGCCACAGTATCTTTTTCATTGTGATGCGCTGTAATTGCTAAATAAGATAAAAGAGTTGGATCGGAAGTTCGACGGAATTGGTCTTCGAACAACTTTTCTGCTTTAGCATAATCCTCCTTGTAATAATAGGCAAAGGGAAGTAAATCTTTAACGGTTTGGTTTAATCCGTTATAGTTCTCTTGAATGGAATTTATAACTTGGTCAAAATATACATTAGCAGATTTTTTATTCTCTTGCAGTAAGAACTCTTTTCCGGCATACACACTGAGGGCGTACCATTCTTTAGATTCATTTGTAAGTTTGATATCATCCAAAAGTGTCTTGACATTATCCTCCTGATGTAGAATGACATAACTCAACAGCAAAGCTTCCTTCAAATATACATACCCCACTTTCTTCCTAAATGGTTCTAACAGTTGTACAGCGTCTTCAGGATGTCCAAGATCGATGGTCGCCAAGGCTTTCATATAATTTCTGAATTCACAAAACCTACATTTTTCCAAATCCATTTGTTCCATGGATAATGCCGAATAGATGGCATCGACATCCTCCGGTCGATTGACAAACTGAAGCGCCAAGACCATAGCTGTACTATTATTCGCTAAATCAAACGGCTCTATTTCATATTCGTTCTTAAAATATTTATAGATATTCCTGTTATCCCCTTTTAATAGGGCTTCATAGCAATTAAGGAGGTTCATTTGCCGTTTGTTATTATTAGCTTCTTTCGATAATAATCGAAACAATGAATCCGTCTTTTCAAACTGTTGCTCATTATAATAGTATTCAATGCGATCCACTTTCGGCTGAAAAAAAGTAGAATCGGCCTTGATGGCTTCATTTAGAAGATCAAGATATTTTGGATCAGTATTGGAATATTTTGTGTGAGCCTCCAATAAATACTGATAGGCTACAAAGTTGGGGGGCGTTTCTTCAAAACTATTACCCGGATCCTTTTCCTCCATCACCAAATACCCCAAAATACGCTGTTTCAACGCCTCTATACAATCAAGGGGAGCACTAGGATCACAACCCACAGGTTCAAAGGAGATGAGAGTATTATTCATGTTCTCATCCAAAATAGAACATTGCAACAATAGTTGCCCTTCGCTTAGATAATAAGAACCTATTATGATCTTGGAGGGTTTTAAAAATTCCCTTAACACCCCTTGATCACCGTCCGGGATCATAGAGGCTTTCAATAAACCGGAATATTCTTCAATAATTTTAGGCGAGATCACTTGTCCCACTTTGTTTTGTGTGATACCATGCATGATCCAATCGACGGCCATCTTACCTATCACATCCAATTTATCATCCAGCGTATTGTTCTCAAACTTCATCACTGCTATTTTGTTTCCCTTTTCAGGTTCTGTCAACATAGAAAGTGCTTGACTTTCGGACCTATTCATAAAATTGGCCCTGATAATTAAAGTGGCAGAGAATACCGCTATAAAACTAATCACCAATAGGAAGGTGAAGTACATTTTGTGAAATGAACTCTTTAAGTGAACGGGCACCAAGTTCATCGGTCTTTTTCCTTCCAGATCTATTCCGGATTTGGAAGAGGCCACTTTTGATTTTACCTTCTCCCCGTTTCCTTTAGCTCCTAATTCTTTAATTGATTTTAAACGAAATCTCCAAAGCAGATACATATAGAAGGGAAAACCCAATAACAAGACCAGCAATAAATAGGTAAGGGTGATTTTAGGCAATCCAAGCGGATCCCAGGTAACGGAAAAGACTTGTAAAAGTAACCAGCTGGAAACTAAATATATAGAAAGGTTTTTGAAAACTTCTTTTTCTTGACATTTCTTTATAAAATCGTTGAACTTCATTTCTTAATTATGTAATGCCTTATTATTACTGGTTTTAGGCAATATTTTGATATGTTATTTTAATTCACTAATATAGTGATAAATTAACTCAAAAATAAGAAGTCATGGCAACCAAAAAAACCTCATCCCCATCTAAAGGAGCCGCTAGTTCAAAAAAAACTGCCTCTAAAAGTAGTAGTGCAAGTGCTCCTAAAAAAGCTTCCTCTAAGAGTGGGATCGATCCACAGCGTGGCTCTCGATAAACTCTAAACAGGATTTCTGATCGCATATTTGAAATCCTTGCTTTCTTATTGCAAAAGAATTTTCTTACAATATTACTAACACAATTTTGTAGCTGCATTGTTTAGTGACAACTGTTGCATTGGTAATGATGTCCACGATTAAATAAGAATCTCTATGCAGGAAAAGGTATTCATTTCTGAAAGAGAGATCTTCTTTGAAATTGGATTATGAGGATTCTCGAGAAGGTCTAATTAAAAAGGATTCGTTCTATAGTTTTTTCAAGCTATAAAACGAATCCTTTAACTTTATAAGGTTGTTTTAGAATTTACAGATTCCGGTAAATCAATCTACATTGTCGTGCAAAAATGAATTGTTGGAACGCAAATCGATGTCATCATCATCCGTATTCACCGAAGTTCTGGACATATTTGTACCATTCGCTTCATTCTCATCCAATTCGATTCCCATTCGCTTATAAGCCGGTTGCTTTTCAATATCTTCGATTTTAGCGGCACTATTTCTAAACTTATAATTAAATTCCTTCATCTTTCTTTTTCTTTCTTCTGTGCGATCACTAAGTAATTTAGAAATGGGAGAATTCAGCGGATCGGCAGGTTCATTTAGTTCCTTTGGTTTTTCCGGAGCTTCGACCGTCTTCATTTTAAATTGCAGTTCTTCCTCAGTCACATCTTCCTTTACTGAGGGTTTGGCATTATTGAGTTGTAACTCCATTTCCTCATAATCATCAAGACTATAGCGTTTCACTCCCTTCTCTGACAATTCTGTTACAGGAACAACTTCAACCGCCTTTACTTCTATATCCTCAATTCTTTTAATCAATAATTCCGGCTCTTCTTCTTCAAGCATTTTCCTTGAATTGGACTCTTTTTTATGATCCCCTTCAAAATGAATCGGCAAATCGAACATCAAAATTTGATCCTCTTCCATTGATTCTTCTGTTCCTTCTTCGGAAGAAGATTCAGCAACGAGCTCCTCGGAAATTTGTTTATCCAATTCAATAATTTCAAAATCCATCACATCGATCTCATTGATCTGTAATTGCTGAAATTCAGCCAAAAAGTGAATATCGACTGACGTAGCATCTACCGGCAAATTCTTTATGAATTCAGTGGTTGGTATATATCCTTCGAAAGGTAACTCCAACTCCTCCTCCTTTGCCACCACAACTTCTTCTATCTCTTGTTCCTCTTCAAATAAAGAGTGCATGATCACCGGTTCCTTTTCAGAATCTTTATGATGCACATTTTGTTTAGCAGTTGGCGCCTTGATCGGAGATACCGTTGGGTGCGCACTTAAATCCTGTACAGCCTTTTGTTCGTCCTCAAGGGTATGAATGATTTTCTTGGCTTCTGTATTAACGATTTCATTTTGTTGTTCTACATTAAACCCCGTTGCTATAACCGTTATAGCAATAGCGCCATCTAAGGTATCATCCTCTCCCACTCCCATAATAATGTTAGCACTATGACCGGCTTCATCCTGTATATGATCACTGATCTCACCTATTTCATCAATAGTGATCTCCTCTGTACCGGACACAATTAACAGCAATACATTTTTTGCACCCTTGATCTTATTATCATTGAGCAAGGGCGAATCCAATGCTTTAGAAATAGCGTCTTTTGCTCGACTCGATCCCACAGCGGTTGAACTTCCCATGATGGCTGTTCCACTGTTTGCCAATACGGTCTTAGCGTCTCTAAGGTCAATGTTTTGCGTATAGTGATGTGTAATTACTTCGGCAATACCCCTGGCAGCCGTAGCTAAGACCTCATCAGCCTTTGAGAACCCGGCTTTGAACCCTAAGTTTCCATATACCTCACGTAATTTATTATTATTGATAACAATTAAGGAATCTACATTTTGTCTAAGATTCTCAACACCGATATGCGCCTGGTCATTTCGTAATTTCCCTTCAAACTGAAAAGGGATGGTGACAATCCCAACGGTTAGAATATCCAATTCCTTGGCCATACGAGCAATAATGGGCGCAGCTCCCGTTCCCGTACCACCTCCCATTCCGGCGGTTATGAAAATCATTTTTGTATTGGTGGCAAGCATTTCTCGAATTTCTTCCATGCTTTCAACAGCCGATTGTTCCCCGATCTTTGGATTGGCACCCGCTCCTAATCCTTCTGTCAAGGAAATCCCAAGTTGAATCTTAACAGGCACCGGACTATTCTCCAAGGCCTGAGAGTCGGTATTACAAATAACAAAATCAACTCCTTTGATCCCTTGACTAAACATGTGGTTAATAGCATTGCTACCACCACCTCCTACGCCGATGACCTTAATGACGTTAGATTGGTTCTTGGGCAGGTCGAATGAAATGTTATCAAACTCTGTGTTGCTGCTCATATGACTTATTTTTTTGTGAGGTTTTCCATTTTACAATTATTCCGCGTTATCAAGAAAATCTTTGAACTTTTCGGCCCATTTATCAAAAAAGCGCTTGCTTTCTTTAGACGAATCCTTCTTCGCCGGTGTGTGCTTCTCATCTTGCTCAGCTACTTCAGGTTCGACGGAATCAGTTGCCGTATGCTCTGTCGATATGGACATCTTTTGTGATTTTACCCTTGAGTTAAGGCTACTCAGCACTAGTCCGACTGCCGTTGCATACATAGGGCTTGTAGTTTCGCTGTCGCTATCACCTGCCAAATGTTCATTGGGATATCCGATACGAGTATCCATCCCTGTAATGTACTCCACCAGTTGCTTTAAATGGCGTAACTGTGCTCCACCACCCGTAAGTACAATTCCTGCGATAAGCTTCTTCTTCTGCTCTTCGTGACCGTAATTCTTGATTTCTAAGTAAACCTGCTCTATAATTTCCACCACGCGTGCGTGAATAATTTTAGAAAGGTTTTTCAATGTTATTTCTTTGGGCTCGCGACCTCTTAACCCCGGAATGGAAACAATTTCGTTGTCCTTATTTTCACCCGGCCAAGCCGATCCAAATTTGATCTTCAATAATTCCGCCTGCTTTTCAATGATGGAGCACCCTTCTTTGATGTCCTCAGTGATCACATTTCCCCCGAAAGGAATGACTGCAGTATGACGAATAATTCCATCTTTAAAAATGGCCAGATCGGTCGTTCCACCTCCAATATCTATCAGAGCAACTCCGGCCTCCTTTTCTTCCTGACTTAAAACGGCGTTTGAAGAGGCAAGCGGTTCCAAGGTAATTCCTGAAAGTTCCAATCCTGAACTTTTCACACAACGCCCAATGTTTCGAATAGAAGAAACCTGCCCCACCACCACGTGAAAATTGGCTTCCAATCTTCCACCATACATTCCTATGGGCTCTTTTATCTCCGCCTGTCCATCGACTTTGAAATCCTGCGGAAGTACATGTATGATCTCTTCACCCGGAAGCATCACTAACTTGTGCACCTGATTACAAAGGCGATCAATATCTTCGATATCGATCACTTCATCACTGTTAGGTCTTGTAATATAATCGCTATGTTGAAGACTACGAATGTGTTGCCCGGCAATCCCAACCACTACTTCCGTAATCTTTATCCCTGAAGAAGTTTCGGCATCCTGAACTGCTTGCTGAATAGACTGGATGGTTTGGGTAATGTTATTTACTACCCCTCGATGTACACCCAAACTTTTGGATTTTCCAATGCCTAAAATTTCCATTTTACCGTACTCATTATTACGGCCGATCATTGCCACAATTTTTGTGGTTCCAATATCCAATCCAACGGCAATGTTATTATTATCCATGTCCTATATTTTTGTTGCTACCACTTGGTTTCCAAATCTTAGATCGACCAAGCTATAGGCTGTAAGCTTATCATCTTTGTTTAATTTCTGAAAGAAGGCTTTAAAATTTTGAAACTTTCTTTCCATTTGTTCAGGCTTTCCGTATAAAACTCTGAAATTTTGCTTTCTCATTGTCAGCACCACTTCTCCATTGTCCTTCTCGTGTAATCCGGTCACCATTTTATTCATAAAAGGATCATTTCTAATTGCCTTAATCAAAGGTGTCAACTCTGCATAATCACTGTTCGAACTGCCGGTAATAAGCGGCACCCTTGCCGAATAAACTATTGACAGGGGCATCTTTTGTCCATCTTCATCTAAATAAAAATTGGCCGAACCTGCCACTCGTGCAATGGGATTTCGCTGTTCGATTTGGGCCCCCAAAGTACCATCTATCGTCACAAAAACCTGAGCTTTACGCACCATAGGATTGTGTAAAATCCTACTTTCCATCTCTTTCAAAACTAAAGTTTCTTTAGGGATACTCGTAACGCTATCATTATTTTGTATTAACAATTTATTAACCGTTGTTAACGTAATAAAAGGGCTATTATCGTCTATGAATTTGATATCCACTTCCGTTATTTTTCTCGTCCGATTGCGCTGTTGAGAAAAACTCATCAAAAACCCAATGAGCCCCAATAAAACAACTAATCTTATGTATCGCCATCTAAATTTCATGTCGCAAAAATTGTGTGATACTATCTACTTCGGCTCCAATATCGCCTGCCCCCACAAGAAGCTTTATTCGCGCCTTGGATTCCATCAATTTTTTAGGTAATTCTGAACGACCGATAAGTGCTTTATTAGGGTTGGAAATTTGATCCAATAACCATTTCGAATCAATCCCCTGGATCGGCAATTCTCTGGCAGGATAAATCTCCATTAACAGTACCTCGTCAAATTGTGATAAACTATCGGCAAAACCTTGAGCAAAATCCTTCGTCCTTGAAAAAAGATGAGGCTGAAAAACAATGAGATTCGCGTCGTCCGGATACATTTCTGAAACGGCTTGAAACAAGGCATTTATTTCAGTAGGATGATGCGCATAATCATCGATCAACACAAGATCATCCCTTTTTATTTTATAGGAAAAACGTCGTTCAACGCCCTGAAAAGATAACAAAGCTTTGGAGAGGCCGGGTAATGGGGTTCCCGCTATAATGGCCATCCCCAAAGCTGTTACCGCATTTTGTAGGTTATGATGTCCGGGCAGTAAAAATTTTAAATTTTTGAGTGTTTCTTTTGGCGTCACCAGATCGAAAATATAAGCGCCATTTTCAATGCGTACGTTTTGGGCCGAATAGTCTGCGGGTTCTTCCACGGCAACAGTTTGCCCGACCACGGGTAAGCCCTTTTTGACTAATAACTTTTGTTTATCTGAGACCATTGCTGCAAAATCCTGAAAAGAAACAGTCAATGAAGCCGCGTCTCCATAAATATCCAAATGATCGGCATCCATCGAGGTAATACATGCAATATGTGGGTGTAATTGCAAGAACGAACGATCAAATTCATCGGCTTCGACTACAGTAATCTCTGTTCCTTTAAAAATATAATTAGAATGATAGTTCTCAGCAATGCCTCCCAGAAAAGCCGTCACCGGCATACCTGAAGCAGCAAGTAAATGTCCCAGGATCGCAGAAGTGGTGGTTTTTCCATGCGTCCCTGCGACCGCCAAACAAAGAGAATTTCTGGTCACCTCACCTAATAATTGTGCCCTTTTTATGACTTCGAACCCTGTTGTCCTAAAATAATGTAAGATCTCACTGTCTTTGGGGATGGCCGGAGTATATACAACAAGGGTGTTTTCTACAGCCAGTGAAAGTGAATCGACTTCATTACTGGAGTCTTTATAGCAAATCTCTATCCCTTCATTTTGTAAGGTATCTGTGAGCGTCGTTTTCGTCTTATCATATCCCATGACCTTTTTACCCATTTCATTGGCATAGCGTGCCAAGGCACTCATACCAATTCCACCCACACCAATGAAATATATATTTTGTATGTCGTTAAAGGACTTCATGATCGATCCCTCATTAACTTTTCAACTTCGGCAACGATATCTTTGGTGGCATTTGGTTTTGCCAACTTTCCGATATTCTTTGATAAAGTGGCCTGCAATAGCTCATCCCTATATAAACCTAAAAATATGGTTTCAAATTGCACATCCAGATCCTGCTCCCTGATGATTAATGCCGCATCTTCCTTTACGATCGAAAGGGCATTTTTTGTTTGATGATCTTCGGCTACATTAGGGGAAGGGATAAAAATCACCGGCTTCCCGACCAAACACAACTCGGATACAGATAAAGCCCCAGCTCTTGAGAGGATGATATCGGCCGCCGCATAGGCTAGGTCCATTCTATTGATGAAGGGATGGATTTGTATATGGTCTGTGCCGAATTGTTTGAATTCTTCAAAATAGAAACTGCCGCATTGCCAAATTACTTGAATGCCTTGCGCTTCGAAAAAGGGCAAAGATTTGTGAATTAATTGGTTGACTCTTCTTGCGCCCAGACTTCCTCCTAAGATCAATAAGGTCTTTTTTGAAGGATCTAAATGGAAGAATGACTGTCCTTCCATTCGTTTGGATGAAATGTCTATCAAATCCTGACGAACAGGATTACCCGTGAAAACCAATTTATCCTTCGGAAAAAATTTCTCCATCCCTGTATATGCCACACAGATCTTCTGAACATTTTTGCTCAGCCATTTATTGGTAATTCCGGCATGACTATTCTGTTCCTGTATTAAGCATGGAATATTCCTGCTTGACGCCACTTTAAGCATAGGAGCACTAGCATAGCCACCGGTTCCTATGGCTACATCCGGCTTGAATCTTTTAATGATACTCGACGATTGAATTAAACTGGAGGCCAATTTAAAAGGAAAGACCAGGTTGCTCAGTTTTAGATTTCTTTGTAGTCCTGAGATCCAAAGCCCTTCAATAGCATAACCTGCCTGAGGCACCTTCTCCATTTCCATTCGATCCTTTGCCCCAACAAATAGAAATTCCGCCTCAGGATATCTCTGCCTAAGCTCATTGGCAATAGCGATGGCCGGGTAGATATGACCCCCGGTTCCTCCTCCTGATATGACAAATCTATAAGGCCTCACTTAATATATCTAATGGATTTTCTTCCTTTTCTTCCTTATGTTCTATTTCCCGTTTAGCACTTACGCTCAAGATCATGCCTAAGGCCAAACAGGTCATCCAAATGGATGTTCCCCCACTACTAATAAGCGGCAAAGTTTGTCCGGTTACAGGGAATAATTCTACCGCTACCGCCATATTGATCAATGCCTGAAAAATGATGGGTAAACCCACGCCCACTACCAGTAATTTTCCGAAAAACGAGGTGCTTTTATGTACTACGATCACCAATCGGAAGAGTAATAACAAATAAAGCAACAAGAGGATTACGGCACCGACCAGACCAAATTCCTCCACAATGACTGCAAATATGAAATCGGAAGAAGACTGTGGTAAAAAATTCTTTTGAACACTTTTCCCGGGTCCCAATCCTGCAATGCCTCCGGAGGCTATGGCTATTTTTGCTTTTTCGATCTGATAATCGGCTTCTGTATCTTCTTTGTCGGTGAAATTTTCTATACGACTCATCCAGGTATCCACCCTGTTAGGGAATACTTCCGGAAAAGCTTTGGCGCTTAAAATGAATAAAGTAAGAAAGATCAATCCCGCTCCCAATACTATACCCAAATAGCGCAGCGGATACCCACCAATAAATACGAGGATGACAACCATGGAAAACAAGATAGCCGTAGTTGAAAAGTTAGCCGGGAGTATCAAAGCAAGAACTATAAATACCGGCACCCAGAGCGGAAGTACGGTCTCTTTAAAAGAAACTTCCTTGTCTTTAATTCGAGAGAGATATCTGGCCACATAAGTCATTAATACTACCGCTGCCAATGCAGATGTTTGAAAGGTGACCCCCACAAACGGAATATGAATCCATCTGCTGGCATTCGCGCCGTCAATGGTCGTACCCTGGCTCAAAGTAATAAGTAACAAAATCACAATTACGGGAAGTGCAATAATCGATAATCCTCGAAAATAGTTGTAGGGTATTTTATGCACCCCGTATAGAATAGCAAATCCCAATAATAAATGAGCGAAGTGTTTCAATAAAAATTGAATGGTATTGCCATCACTATACATATAAGCAAGATTACTACTCGCGCTATAAACAGGTAAAAAGGAAAATAATGCCAATAGGCCTACTATGGCCCAAATAGCTCTATCACCCTGTATATAGTGGAACAAATTTTTCATTTATAAGTTTCTAACAGCATTTTTAAATTGTCGCCCTCTGTCTTCGTAATTTTCAAACAAATCAAAACTTGCACAGGCAGGAGAGAGTAATACCGTATCCCCTTTTTCGGTTAAACGATAAGCTACCTGAACCGCATCATTCATACTTTCCGTTTCTACCATCATGTCTACTACATTTCCAAAGGCATCAATGATTTTATCATTATCCACTCCCAAACAAATGATCGCCTTTACTTTTTCATTCACAAGTGGCAATAAATCGGCATAATTGTTCCCCTTATCAACTCCGCCCACGATCCAAACCGTTGGAGTTTCCATACTTTCCAACGCGTAGTACGTAGCATTCACATTGGTAGCTTTTGAATCATTGATATAGGTGACATTGTTAATTTTCAGCACCTTTTCTAATCGATGCTCCACCCCTTGAAAACTTTCCAATGATTGCCGTATGGTTTCCTTTCGAATTTTCAATAAAGTGGCTACCATCGAAGCGGCCATGGCATTTTTCAAGTTATGGTTTCCGGTTAGTTCAAGATTTGTTGTTGGCATAGTAAATGAGTTATATTCTGTTTTTATTACAATTTTTTTATCTTCTATATAAGCCCCTCTTTCCATCTTTCGTTCCAGTGAAAAGGGAAATTTCTTTGCAGCGATGGAATGACTGGAAAGCCAATTTTCAATTACGGGGTCATCAGCATCGTAAATGAAATAATCCTCCGGGCCCTGATTCTTTGTTATGTTGAATTTTGACGCGATATAATTTTCAAAATTGTAATCATATCGATCTAAATGATCCGGGGTGATATTCGTTAACACAGCGATGTTCGGTTTAAAATGTTCAATACCATCCAACTGAAAACTGCTTATTTCCAGCACATAATTTTCATAGTGCCCGTCTGCTACTTGCTGCGCAAAACTCATCCCGATATTTCCTCCTAAAGCAACATTGAGTTCAGCATCTTTCAGTAATTTAAAGGTTAGAGTGGCCGTTGTCGTCTTTCCGTTACTTCCTGTTATACCAATGATCATCGCCTGCGTATAGGTAGCAGCAAACTCAATTTCTGAGATCACCTTAATGCCGGCCTGTAACAACTTTTGCACAATGGGAGCCTTATCCGGAATTCCGGGACTTTTCATTACCAAATCGGCGTTCAAAATCTTACTTTCTGTATGTCTGCCTTCTTCCCAATCCATCTCATGATGTAAAAGAACTTGCTTATAGTTTTCCTTTATTTTACCGAAGTCGGAAACAAAGACTTCAAATCCTTCTTTTATTCCTAGAATGGCCGTACCTACCCCACTTTCCCCTGCTCCTAAAATCACAAGCCGTTTTCCCATTCTTATCGTATTTTTAATGTCACAATGGTAAGCACCGCAAGTACGATCCCTACAATCCAAAACCGAGTGACTATTTTACTTTCGTGGTATCCCTTCACTTGATAGTGATGATGAAGGGGAGACATTCTAAAAATGCGTCGACCCTCACCGTATTTCTTTCGGGTATATTTAAACCAGCTAACTTGCAAGACAACGGACAAATTTTCCATTAGAAAAATTCCACAGAGAATTGGAATCAACCATTCCTTGCGAATGGCAATGGCTATCACTGCTATAATGCCCCCTATCGTTAAACTTCCTGTATCGCCCATAAAAACCTGTGCAGGATAAGCGTTATACCATAGAAACCCGATAAGAGCACCCACAAACGCCATGATAAAAATGGTAAGTTCACCCGTGTTGGGGATATACATAATATTTAGATAATCCGAGAAAACCACGTTCCCCGATACCCAAGCAAAAATGGCCAATGTGACACCAATAATGGCAGATGTCCCCGCCGCTAAACCATCAATTCCATCCGTGAGATTAGCTCCATTCGAGACAGCGGTGATAATAAAAATAACGATAGGTATAAAAATGATCCATGCATATGATCTGTATTCTTCGCCGGCCCACGTCACCAATTTTTCATAATTGATTTCATTATCCTTGACAAAGGGCAGCGTAGTAAGTAGTGTTTTTTCTTCCGCATAAAAATCTGCACTTGGATTTTGCCTGTTCATTTCCGTTGTCTGCGAGGGATCTAATTTTTGCCGTCTTACCGTAATGTCATCATGAAAGTACATGGTCGTTCCAACGATGATGCCCAATCCGACCTGTCCAAACACTTTAAATTTTCCGGGGAGACCTGCTTTATCCTTTTTAAATTTTTTAATATAATCGTCAATAAACCCAATGGTTCCCATCCAGACGGTGGTGACGAGTAACATAATGACATAAATGTTTTCCAGTTTGGCAAAAAGGAGAACCGGAACAATGGTAGCTAAGATGATAATGATTCCTCCCATGGTTGGAGTTCCTGCCTTCTCGTTTTGTCCTGCCAGACCCAGGTTTCGAATGGTTTCTCCTACTTGCTTTCGACTTAAAATAGCGATGATCTTTTTTCCATATACCGTGGCAATTACCAAGGAAAGTATCACAGCCAGTGCCGCACGGAAGGTGATGAACTGAAACAACCCCGCCCCGGGTAAGTCATAGTTTTTATCAAGAAAGTCGAACAAGTAATACAGCATACTATTTGTTTAAATCGATTAGTGTCTGGTTCACAATTTTAAAATCATCAAAATCGAAGCGTTTCCCTTTGATCTCCTGATAGGTTTCATGTCCTTTTCCGGCGATCAAAATAATATCTCCTTCATCGGCCATTTGACAAGCGGTTTTAATGGCTTGTTTCCGATCGGTAATAGAAATGGTTTTTTTATAATGTTCAGGCGGAACACCTTTTTCGATGGAATGGATAATTGTTTCGGGATCTTCGCTTCTGGGGTTGTCACTCGTAAAGATCACTTTAGAACTTAAAGTAGCTGCAATGCTTCCCATGATGGGTCTTTTTTCAGCATCTCGATCACCCCCACAACCCACAACGGTGATCAAGACTTCGTTTCCAGTACGAATAGAGTTAATAGTTTCCAATACATTTTTCAATGCATCCGGCGTGTGTGCATAATCCACAATGGCCGTAATGTTTTGAGCAGAGATCAAATATTGAAATCTTCCTTCTACGCTTTCCAAGGTGCTTATGAGCTTCAAGATTTCTAATGTCTCCATTCCCAATAAATCAGCAGCAGCGTATATCGCCAATAAATTATAGGCATTAAAGTTGCCAATAAGTCTTACCCAAACCTCATGGTTGTTAATTTTAAGTAAGAGACCATTAAATTGGTTCTCCAAAATTTGAGCCTTATAGTCGGCATAACTCTTTAACGCATAGGTATACTTCTTGGCTCTTGTATTTTGAAGCATTACCGGTCCATTTTTATCATCGTTATTAATGATCGCAAATGCTGAAGACGGTAGTTGGTCAAAGAATGATTTCTTGACATCTCTGTATTCTTTAAAATCCTTGTGGTAATCCAAATGGTCGTGAGAAAGGTTGGTAAAAATACCCCCTGTAAAGGTTAACCCGTCTGTACGATGCTGATGAATACCATGGGAGCTTACTTCCATAAAACAATGAGTGACCCCACTGTCTACCATTAGCCGTAAAAATCGATTGATAGTAAGTGAATCCGGCGTCGTATGAGTAGCAGGATAGGTTTCATCTCCAACTCTTATTTTAACGGTAGATAATAATCCCGTTAGGAAGCCTGCCTTTTTAAAAAGTTCGTAAAGCAAGGTACTTACGGTTGTTTTACCATTGGTGCCTGTTACGCCTACCAGTTTTAAAGATTCGGAAGGATTTTCGTAATAGTTGGCCGCAATTATTGCGAGAGCCTGTTGTGAATCCGGAACTTGAACATAGGTAATTCCATTAATGATCACCTCCGGCAGCGTTTCACAGATAATGGAAATTGCTCCCTGATCACATGCCTTTCCGATAAAATCATGCCCATCCATAGCTACTCCACGAATGGCCACAAAAACATCATTTAGCCCTACTTTTCTGGAATCGAACTCAATATTTCGAACAGCAATTGAGGTGTTCCCCACTACTGTCTCCAAAGTGACCTTATACAATATGTCCTTGAGCAATATCACGATAAACTAAGTATTATTTTTTGACCTTTTTTCAGCGGTTCGCCGGAGGGCAATGACTGATCCACTACCTCTCCATTTCCCTGAGTCACCACTTTCATTCCCAAATTTTCCAATAAAGAGACTGCATCCATCCCCATCATACCAATGACGTTGGGTACTAGGGATCCGTTATGTTGCATTTTTTCGGTGTAATTACCATAATCGACGGCTACCTCAGGAAGCACTTCAATAGGTATACTTACTTCGTCCATAAGTGGACTACCTGTAAATATCTTTTGTGCAATACGTTTGAACACCGGACCCGTAACATCCGCTCCATAATATCCTTTCTTGGTACTTGGTTTATGTATGACAACGATGCATGAATATTTTGGATTCTCTGCAGGGAAGTATCCAGCAAAAGATGAAATATAACGGCGATTGGAACTCCAATCCGCCATCCAGTATTCGGTACGAGCTGTTCCGGTCTTTCCGGCCATGGAGAAGTTATCAGAATATAAACTACGACCGGTTCCTCTTCTTACAATATTCTTTAGAATATCTCTCATCTCTAACAATGTCTTATCGGAGCAGATCTTTGGATTTATCACTTCCGTGGAGAAGGTCTCGACCTTATTGTTCATCATGCGAATTTCCTTTATGAATCTTGGTCGGACCATGACGCCGTTATTGGCTATGGCATTATAAAAGGTTAGTGTCTGTAAGGGTGTTAGCCGTAAGTTGTAACCATAGGCCATAGAAGGAAGCGCATTTTTGCTCCAAAGTTTATGACCAGGCTCCGGAATGACGGGCGTTCCCTCTCCCTCAATGGGAATTCCTAACTTTTCATTTAGTTTCCATTCTTTTAAATGTGCAATGAATTTATCCGGCTGCTTTGAATAGCTTTCGTCGATAATGGTCGCCAATCCTATGTTGGAAGATACTTCCAGGGCATGAGCCGCTGATATTTTACCGTGCCCTTTGGTGTCGGTAATGGTTCGGCCATAAAAGGGTTTGCTTCCCATCTTTGTATCTACCACTGCGGACGTGTCGATAAGTTTATCCTCGAGAGCCGCCATAAAAGCAATCACTTTAAAGGTTGAACCCGGTTCATGACTTTCGCCAATGGCATAGTTTAGTTTTTCATAATAGGTTCCACTTGGTGTTTTCCCCAAATTAGAAACGGCCTTTATTTCGCCTGTTGCCACCTCCATCACAATCACGCTTCCATGTTCCGCTTCATAATATTCCATTTGCTTCAGTAAAGCATGATGTGCTATATCTTGAATATTCGCGTTGATCGTTGAAACGATGTCATATCCATCAAGTGGCTCGATCTCGTTCTCATCCGAAACCGGTTTCCACTGTCCTTGTCCAATTTTTTGTTTTAAGCGACGCCCATCTCGACCTCTTAAGTATTTATCAAATGCACCCTCAAAACCCACCTCATACACTCCTTCTTTGTCCAAGCGCTGATTTCCCACTAAACGTTCACCGATCTTTCCCATGGGATGTTCCCGAACAGTCTTTTGTTCTACAATGATTCCACCCCGATAGGGACCTTTATTAAAAAGCGGCATTTGTTTCACACGTATGTAATCGGAATAACCAAGGCCCTTCGCTATCAACAGGTATCTGTTTTTATCGGCTCTCGCTTTACGAAGTAAGTTTTGATAATAGGAAGCAGGTTTACCAAAGAGACGATTAAGCTCTTTAGACAATGGTACCAGATGATCGTCAAAATCTTGCGCAGTGACCGTAACCGCATCAAAACGGATATCGTACTTGGGCACCGAAGTGGCCAGCAAACTTCCATCGTCCGCATATACATTCCCTCTGTTGGCGGCAATGGTAAAATTTTTGGTGGTATTTAACTGCGCTAATTCTCGATACCTATCCCCTTCGACAAATTGAATGGTAGTAAGCTTAAAAGCAATTAGACCTGCGAAGATGAACATACCTCCGGCGACAAAGTAGAAACGGTTTAATATGTTCTTCTCTTCCAATGCCATCGCTATTCGCTTTTTTTGATAATTATCTTTTGAGGTTGTATTTCTGAAGGGAACAAACCACGGTTCTCCATGGATCGAATGATCTTTGTTTCCATCTTCGCCTGCATCAGTTTCATTCGAACATCCACATATTCACTTTTCAATTCCTTCACTTCGTTATTGAGTCTTGAAATTTCATGTACCTTTTTATCCGCCTGATGCGAACTTGCAATCATGATCAATGCTAATATTGAAAGGAAAATGATAAAACGCCAATTCTTAAAAGCGTCATCACTGACCAAAAATTTACCCTTAATAAGATTGTAGAAATTCTTCTTCATTATATTTTTTCAGCTATTCTAAGCTTGGCACTTCGCGCTCTATTATTTGTTGCAATTTCTTTTTCAGATGGCACAATTAACTTTCCAATTGAACGAAAAGGCACTTCCACTCTTCCGAAGACATCTTTCTCAGGTTCTCCTTCGAACAGTCCATTTCGTATAAATCTTTTTACCAATCGGTCTTCCAGTGAATGGTAAGAAATCAAGCTTAACCGCCCTCCCGATCTGAGCACTTCCTCCGTTTGCATTAGAAATTCTTTTAAAGCTTCTAATTCCTGATTGACCTCCAGCCGAATTGCCTGAAATACCTGTGCAAGGATTTTATTCTCTCTGTGCTTTGGAAGAAAGCGCGCGATGACCGTTTTAAGTTGTTCACTTGATGTAATTGGTCGTTGCTCCCGAGATTCAACAATTACATGTGCCAATCCGGCAGCCGTTCGCAATTCTCCATATTCCGAGAAAATTTTCCGCAGCCCTTTTTCATCATATTCATTGATCACCTGCTTAGCAGACAACGGACTGTCCTGATTCATTCTCATGTCCAATTGACCTTCAAATCTGGTAGAAAATCCACGCTCAGGAGCATCGAACTGATGAGAAGAGACACCGAAGTCTCCCAAAATTCCATCCACTTTTGTATATCCGTAAAAACGTAAAAACCGCTTTAGATATCGAAAATTTTCATTGATGAGCAAAAAGCGCGGGTCGTCTATTGTATTTTTAAGAGCGTCTTTATCTTGATCGAAAGCAATAAGCTTTCCTTTGATTCCCAATTGTTTTAAAATCTCTTTGGAATGTCCGCCGCCGCCGAAAGTTACATCCACATAAACCCCTTCAGGTTGGATGTTGAGACCCTCTACTGTCTCCTTCAGCAAAACCGGATTATGATATTCCATCCTCTATATCGTTGACATCTCCCATAACTTCTTCCGCCAAGTCGGCAAAATCATTGGTCGCATCGTTTATGGCCTGTTCATACTTATGCAAGTCCCATATCTCAATAATGTTAATCGCAGAAGACACGACAATTTCCTTATCCAACCCCGCAAAAGCCATCAAATCCCGTGGAATATTTAATCGGCCCGTAGCATCCATTTCGACGGTGCGGACCCCTGCAGTAAAGCGTCGAATGAAATCGTTGTTCTTTCTATTAAATCGATTGAGACCATTTACTTTTTCCATCAACTTTTGCCATTCTTGCATAGAATATAATTCCAAACAAGGCTGAAAGACAGCTCGTTTTATCACAAAACCTGCCCCGGCGACTGAAGCCAGTTGCTTCTTTAAATCGGCAGGAATCATCACTCTCCCTTTTACGTCAGCTTTACAATGGTATGTCCCAATGAGGTTTAACATCTATAAAAATTACGATTGCTTATTGAATCAAATATAAAAGAATTATACCACTTTTTACCACTTTTTACCACTTTGTTGATAAGTTTTACCCCTTGTAAGCCCCCAACTTGAAAAACAAGCTATATGAATTCTGATTTTCAACGATTTAATAGTCTGAAAACCATCTAAGTTTTCAACAGTAAAAAGTCCGTATCGGTTTCAGTAAAATTTGATTACTTTTGTGATGAGTTTTAATAAACTATATGGCGTATCCACTTAAGAAAGAAGGGAAATATTCTTACCTGGAAATTGGCGAAGGCACTCCCATTGTTATCATGCATGGACTGATGGGAGGACTGAGTAACTTCGATGGCGTGGTCGACTTCTTCCCCCCTAAAGGGTATAAGGTTGTAATTCCGGAGTTGCCAATTTATTCTATGCCTATACTTAAAACCAATGTGAAAAACATTGCCATTTTTGTCTCTAAATTTATTGATTACAAGCAGTATGAAGAAGTAATCCTCTTAGGCAATTCCTTAGGGGGACATATCGGCTTAATGGTCACAAAACTCTACCCTAAAAAAGTAAAAGCCTTAGTGATAACGGGCAGTTCTGGCCTATACGAAAGTGCCATGGGAGAAACCTATCCCAAACGTGGTGATTACGATTACATCAAAGAAAAAGCAGAAAACGTTTTTTACGATCCAACCATTGCGACCAAAGAGATCGTAGATGAGGTATATGCCAGCGTGAACGATCGCAATAAATTAATACGCACCTTGGCAATCGCAAAAAGTGCCATTCGACATAATATGGCAAAGGACCTGCCACATATGACAAATCCGACCTGTATTATTTGGGGGAAAAATGACAATGTTACACCTCCGGAGGTTGCTGTTGAATTCCATGAGCTTCTCCCTGATGCCAACTTATTTTGGATCGACAAATGTGGACATGCCGCCATGATGGAACACCCTAATACTTTTAACGATATCTTATTCGCTTGGTTGAAAGAGCGTGGATTTTAATTCAAAGGCATGAAAATTACATCAGCAGAATTTGTGATGAGCAACAGCGATGTAGATAAATGTCCGAATAATCCAATTCCTGAATATGCTTTTATCGGACGATCCAATGTCGGAAAATCGTCTTTGATCAACATGCTGATGCAACGTAAAGGGTTGGCCAAGACCAGTGGACGACCGGGAAAAACACAGCTCATCAACCATTTCTTGATCAATAAGAATTGGCATTTGGTCGATCTCCCGGGCTATGGCTATGCCCGTGTTTCCAAATCAAGCAAAAAGACCTTTCAGAAATTTATCACGCAGTATTTTGAAAAACGTCAACAACTGGTGTTAGGGTTTGTATTGATCGATTGTCGACATGAACCCCAATCCATCGACCTGGAATTTATGGAATGGTTAGGGGAAAGCCAGATCCCTTTTGCCATTGTTTTCACTAAAGCGGATAAATTAAAGCCGAACGCATTAAAGCGGAATATTGATGTTTATGCCGAAAAAATGTTGGAAACTTGGGAAGAAATGCCCATGTATTTTATCACTTCCGCCGGTAACGGAACCGGGCGAGACGAATTACTGGATTATATCGAACAAATTAATCTAGACATGCGGAATCAATAATTCCCATATTTAGTCCTTCTTAAGCTCCAATTTTTCAGCAAAATAATCACAAAAATCACGCATAGTGGCGCTCATTTTTTCGTCACCGGTCGCCCTTTCGAAGGTGTCGGTCATCGCGGTAAGTGTTTGATAAAAAAACAATTTCATCTCATCTAAAGGCATATCCTTGGTCCATAGATCTATTCGCAAGGCTTCTTGTGCATTATGATCCCAAACTGATAACAGCACGGCTTTGGAAGCAGCATTATTAACTCCTCCATCAGGAGCTGACCATGATAATTTCTCAGGAATCCTATTTTCATCCAATCCAACTTTTATCTTTATTTCAGAAGTGTGTAACGCCATTACTTTTTAGGTTTATAGTGAGAATTATTAAAGATTTCTTCCGCATCGGTCTGCATTAATTGAGTCACTGATACTGCATTTTCTTCCATATAAGATCGTACAATCTGCCACCCTAACCACCTGCCTATCATCCCCGGAGATTCATTATCAATTTCCAAATTGAATTTCGAAAAGGGAGCCGGGTCGACAAAGCGCTGTCCCAGCTTTGAATTTGTACTGTAAAGCAATTCATTTTCAATAAAATAGCGCCACATTTCTTCTTCATTTTCTCTTGCCCACTTCAGTTCGTCTTCTGTGTAGCCTATTTTAAGCGCATCGGAAGTTTCCGGGAGCCAGAGATCTTTTAGATAAAGTTCCTTTCCGAAGTAAATAATTTGACCCAATAAAGTCCTGTCACTTGGAGGCGCAATGTACTTTCTGGAATAAGTTGCGGCAATATCAGGCATCAAACGCGAGGGCTTAAGATTCTTTCCAATGTACTTTGGGATCACGGAATAGAAATAGTGATTCTCCCCCAAATAATTATCTAATTCCAAAATTAAAAGGCTGTCGTTCGCAATAATGCGTGTGCGATAATCTACTTCCGAAGTCGTGGTATATACTATCGGAACTTCAAATTCGGGAAAATAAAAGGTAATGTGTTGAAATAACTTTTTAAGGTCATCTTCTAAAAGTGATTCTGTTGGAAATTCTTTTAAAACAGCTTCGTCCAATTCATTTTGAAGTGTGTCTACGATTTTTTGTTGCCAGATGCTGTCTTGATATTCCTCCGGGAAAAACAAAGGAAATTTACCTTTAAGGTAAGGCAAATCAGATACCTTCGCCCGAGCAAATTCCTTGTCAAATCGAACGATCTCAACCGTAATTGGAATTTTCGCGACCTCCTTTTCTATATCTGTTCCTGAATTACAGGATAAACAGACGATGTACATTACTATGATTCCAAAAAGTTGCTTCATTCGATCATTTTACACCAAGTGCTCCCGGCATGGTATATTAAAATTTGATTCGTTATTTTTGTGCAGCAAAGGTATCATTAATCTTATTTAATTCCTTTAAAAATGAACACGGAAAAAGTCACTGATTATATCGTTAATTGGCTTAAATCCTATGCCATAAACGCCAAGATGGATGGTTTTGTTGTAGGGATAAGCGGAGGAATTGATTCGGCAGTGACCTCAACATTATGCGCAATGACAGGCATACGTACTCTTTGTGTTGAAATGCCCATTCATCAAGCTTCTTCGCAGGTAAATCGTGGAAAAGAGCATATCAAGCAGTTAAAAAATAGGTTTGCCAACGTCACAGATGTGTGTGTTGATTTGACATCCGTTTTTGAGGAATTTAAAAAACAAGCTCCCCATACTGAGGATGACACCAATTTGGAGTTAAGCCTTGCAAATACCAGAGCTCGCTTACGCATGACCACCTTGTATTATTTTGCAGGAGTACACCGCTATTTAGTAGTTGGGACAGGCAATAAAGTAGAAGATTTCGGGGTTGGTTTTTATACAAAATACGGGGATGGCGGTGTAGATCTCAGTCCTATTGCCGATCTTCTAAAGAGTGAAGTGTACCTTATCGGAAAGTTTGTGAATGTGCCCGAATCAATTATAAAGGCAGCTCCTACTGATGGCCTCTTTGGGGACAGTCGAAGTGATGAAGACCAATTAGGGGCTAGTTATGACGAATTAGAGAGGGCGATGAAATGGATGGAAGAAGGAAAAAGCATAGATGAATTGCAAGGACGACAAAAGGATGTTTTTGCCCTATTCCTACAACTCAATCGCGCTAACCAACACAAAATGATACCTATCCCCGTTTGTAAAATTCCTACAAAATTAAAGCGATAATTGTGTTTGGTCGAGTATTATGGAACTTGAACGAAAAAGATAAAATGCTCTTGATCTTTTTTATAGTTTTGGTTTTGTAGTAGAAATATTACAAAAAAACCTCACACTTATGGCATTGTCCCTGTTTTAAGTGTATCATTAAAATAATACATCCTTAGAATGAAGAGAATCGTCATTGCAGATCATCACCCTGTTACGCGCAAGGGAATCGCTTGTATGCTGAAAAAATCTAAAGAATTCAGTATCGTAGGTAAGGCTAATAATGGAGATGAACTTTTTAAAAGTCTAAGAGAGATCAAACCTGATATTTTGATCATGGAAATTGACATGCCACAGTTGAACGGGATCAATGTGCTTCGAAATATTAAAACTGAATTCCCCTCTACTCGCGTCATGATCTTCTCACAACATCCGGAAGAAATTTACGCCCTTAGATCGATTAAATCGGGAGCAGCAGGTTATGTTCCGAAAACCGCTTCGACAAAAAGCTTTTTAAAAGCGCTGAAGCAAATAGCCAAAGGGGGAATTTTTCTGAATGAAGACCTTACCTCTACTTTTACCAGCAGAAATGTTGGAGAATCCAGTGCTATCTCACGCTACAAGAAATTATCCTCTCGTGAAATTGAAGTTTTGAATCTTTTATCCAGTGGAAAAAGGAACAAGGATATTGCAAATGCCTTGGATATTAATGAAAAAACAGTAAGTACCTACAAAACAAGGTTGCTTAAAAAATTGAAAGTGGATAACCTGGCCGATTTGATCAATCAGTCCAGAATGTTTCAATTTGGATAATTATAGAACTCGGTTTAGTCTGTCGGAAAGGACTTTTTTCAGAAATATATAATCCATAATTATTTGTAATCCTTCTTGATCTTCATTTTGCTCTTCCGAATATTGGATTTCCCTACTCAATTCCTCGATCTTTTTTGCCACTAAAAATCTTCTCAGGTTTAGTACGGTCTCATTGACCATTTGGGAAATAACATGGTTCTTTTGTTTTACATATATTTCCTTCCGATCCCAATGATGCAATTGATGCTTTTCTTCATCCATTAATATATGCGTCACCATTTCCGCCCATGACGGAGGTAATTCATTGATAAACTGATCCAGCTTTATCTCGCCGGACTGATGAAACTTGTCGATAATCGCAAAATAGATTTGCTGGAAGACCTCATTTGTAAATTCTATTTCATCCTCTTGAAGATCCAAGTATATCTTCTTATAAACTTTACTCGAAATTCGTTCTAATCGATTCACTAACTTTCCATCAACACTTGTTTCCATTATCAGTTCATCAAAATACTCCTCTAAATGCCCATAGAGCAAAAGGAGCTCAATGATCTTTCTTTCCAGCTGAAATTGAACATCTACTTTCTCGACGGGCTGTTTAGTGTTCGAAACAACTTCAAACGATTCAGTTTGTGTTTTTTGATGCTTGGAGGCATCTCGACGTTCTTTTTGAAGTAATTGTGCAAGTGTACTAAAAAGCACCTCCTCACTAATGTCCATTATTCTGGAACATTCCTTCAGATATACTTCCTGTTTGATATGATCGGGAATTTTAGAAATACTAGTCACCATATCCCGAATGGTTTCTGCCTTCTTTATCGGATCATTCTTAGATTCCTTTGCGAGCAAGGAAGCTTTAAAATTGATGAAATCCGTTGTATTCTCCTCCAAATAAAGTGTGAGTGTTTCTAAACTATTGGCACGAGCAAAACTATCCGGATCCTCCCCTTCCGGGAAAGTACATATCCTTACATTAAGCCCTTGTTCCAAGATCAGGTCAACCCCTCTTAAGGACGCTCTCAATCCGGCAGCATCACCATCATAAAGCAAAGTAACGTTCTTGGTTAACCGATGAATCAATCTTATTTGATCGGGGGTTAACGCCGTACCCGAAGAAGAAACTACGTTCTCGATCCCTGTCTGGTAAAATTGGATCACATCCGTATATCCCTCTACCAAATAACAGTTATCTTCTTTGGCAATGGATTGTTTCGCAAAATAGATCCCATAGAGCACCTTACTTTTATGATAGACCTCACTTTCGGGGGAATTTAGGTATTTAGCGGCTTTTTTATCATTGATAAGAATACGACCTCCAAATCCCAGTACTCGTCCGCTCAAGCTATGAATAGGAAAAATGACCCTCCCTTTAAATCGATCGAACCGTTTATCGCCCTTTACAATGGTAAGACCGGTGGTTTCCAAATAACTTAATTGATAGCCGTTTTTTAATGCCTGGGAGGTAAAGGCTTCCCATTCATCCGGAGCAAAACCCAACTGAAATCTTTTAATGGTTGCTTGTGTAAAGCCTCTTTCCTTAAAATAACTGAGTCCGATGGCTTTTCCCGATTCGGTTTCATGCATGGTCTCTTGAAAATAATCCCGGGCAAATTCATTCACCAAATAAAGACTTTCCCTTTCATTGGCCTCTTCTTTCTCTTCTTTCGATTGCTCCGTTTCTTCGACTTCAATACCATATTTTCTGGCTAGGTATTTAATCGCTTCAGGATAGGTAAAATGCTCGTGTTCCATTAAGAAAGCCACTACATTTCCCCCTTTTCCGCTGGAGAAATCCTTCCAAATTTGCTTGACGGGAGAAACCATAAAACTGGGAGATCGCTCATCTGTAAAAGGACTCAAGCCCTTGAAGTTACTTCCCGATTTTTTCAACTGCACAAAATCGCCGATTACCTCCTCCACTCGGGCAGCTTCAAATACTTGATCTATGGATGTTTTTGAAATCAATTTATACAAGGTAGAAAGTAAAAATACTATATTTTAAACAGAAAAAGGCCTCCTGTCGGAAGCCTTTTTCAACAATAGGAGAGTCGCGGTTCAGCTAATCCAAATCAAAGCGTAATCCTAATGAAACACCGTGTAAATCGGGTGTATTATTCTTAAACATTGAGTTCAACTCATATTTAAAATAAAGAGCTGTATCATCCCACCCTATATAAGTACTTAATCCGTATATTATTTTATTGGTATTATAATCCCCTTTTAATTTTTCTTTTACATTTCCCTCGTCATTCTTATATTTTAACTTCTGCCTGCTGGACATATTGAAACCAAAATAACCTCCCAGACCTACTTTAAACTGATGACGGGTGCTGTACCGAAAATAATTTTCCTTTTCAATCTTTCGGGATGGACCTAGTTCGAAATGAACAGGAAAAACAAGATTGTCTAAGCGAAATTTTGATTTATCCAAATTGCCGTCGAACTCCTGTAGTTCGGTTTGATCCCCCGTATCCACGAAATAGCGGTTATCCGTTGGCTTTATTCCATTGAACTCAAATGAAAATCCATATTTGATCCTAAGCCAATTTGATTCCTTAAAAACCCTGGTATTCCAGGCCCAACCAAACTCACTAAATCTACTTCCACCAATTTCAAAATCTGTATCGTTCAAAGATTGCCCATCCCCAATGGTATTGTACAACCCAAATGCAAAAACTAGATCACTGGTCGTGCGTCGATCATACTTGGGCTCCTTATATTTCTTTCCCAAATAAAAGGTATTATCTTCTTTATCTTTTCCAAAAGAAATTCTAACCACCGCACGATCGTCATCATCAATGACATTAGCGTTCTCATTTCTTTTTAAAAGGGCAACCTTATTATCGATAATTGCTATTCTGTTCTCAATATTCAAGGCGTGTTTTTCGGCTGCCTCCTTTTTTAATTGTTCTGCCTGAGTGTCTGTAATAGCCCCAGATTCCAATTGTTGCTGAATAGTAGCTACCTCCTCTTTGAGAAGATCTTTCTCTTCATTGATGATAACTTCCCGCAAGGATTCTAAATTCTTGATGGTTGTTTCCTGTGCCTGACTTACGGCGATGGAAATCATCCACATTGCTAAGGCAATGCAATAGGTAATAATTCTCATAGTGTTCGTGATTTATGCTTTTTAAAGCGTGATTGATGAATGGTTTTTAACTTAATTATTGCGTTCTGAAACTGCCGTGCGAATTTTAATGAATCCTTCGCCCAGCATCTGAAATACTTTCTCCCTAAAACTTTGCTCCAATTCCAGTTCAACATCTGATAGGAGTGCTGATGGGTCAATCCTCCGGGCGTTGCTATTCAGCATCCGCTGATTCGAAATTTCTCGTTGTGCCTTTGCCAGTAGGGCATCGATCTCATCCGGTGTCACGGAATTATTATTCTGCTGAAGTGTTTGGACCTCTGCTACCACATCCTCTATTTTTCTATTGATAAAGAAATCTTCCTTACTTTCTTCAACGCTCTTCACAGGAAGTTTTTCAACTGAAGAAGTGATCGCAACAGCCTCTTCCTCACTGCTAATAATCTTTTTGTTCACCGTGGTCGTCGGAATTGATTTTTGAGCTGTTGTTTCCGATTTTTTATCAGAATCGATTTCCGGTACTGAACTTGCTAATTCCGTTTCCTTCGTAATTCGATGCTCAAGCAGTTCACTTTCTTGTCCTCCTTCAACTACATTCACCGGCTGTTCCCCTTGTTCCTCCTCCGGGATTGATTTATGAGACTTCTCGACAACCAGCGGTGCTTCCGATGTATCAGATCGAAACAAAAATGAAGCGATGAGCACGACTCCTATAAAACTTGCTGCCACCGCCATCCAGAAGAAAGAGTTACTTTTCTTTTGTGGCTTTTGCAGGTCTAATTGTGCCGAAAGTTTCTTCCATGTTTCTTTGTTGGGTTGCAGCTCTCGTTCCTGCAGTTTTTCACGGATATTTTCCTCAAAGTTAATGGGTACCATAATGTGTCTTGTTTTCTTTATTAATTTTCCCCTGAAGCATCTTTCGAGCCTTGAACAGCTGTGTTTTGGAAGTATTCTCAGAAATTTGAAGCAACTCGGCAATTTCACTATGCTTAAAGCCTTCTACCACATAGAGCACAAAAACCGTTTTATATCCATCCGGCAGGGCATCAATCCATTTTTGAATTTCCTCTGCTTCCAACGCAGTTTCTATGTAGGAAGCATGTTCTAAAGCAAATTCCAGGGCACTTTCTTCTTCAAAAATAAGTTGCTTATTCTTTCGTAATGCTGAAATCGATTCATTGACCATGATGCGTCGGATCCAACCCTCGAAACTGCCTTCAAACTTATAAGTTCCCAGATTCAGAAATACCTTGAGAAATCCATTCAACATCACTTCTTCAGCGAGTTCCTGACTTTTCGTATACTGTCTGCAAACACTTAGCATTTTAGGCGCAAATAGCTCATACATTTCATGTTGCGCCCTCCGATCACCATCTTTGGCCCTTCCAATGACTTTATGGTAGTTTTTATGTAAGGAGACTATCCGCATAGCATATTTGAATCAACGCTTCTACTACTAAAGACGTAAAAAAGAAATAAAAGGTTGTCCGGGGTGTGGAAAAATTATTTTTTTCGGTCAATGACATAGTTGACCATCAGCTCCAGGGATTCTTTATAAGGCGAATCCGGATACACTGAAAGTAATTGCAATGCCTCTTGTTGATAAGTCTTCATCTGATCTATCGCATAATCCAGACCGCCCAGTTCTTTTACTTTTACAATCACCTTTTTTACTCTAGACTTATCTTTATTATGGTTTTTGACGGAATTAATCAACCATTCCTTTTCTTGTTTAGTAGCATTATTTAAGGCGTAGATCAGAGGAAGGGTCATTTTTTTCTCTTTGATATCAATCCCGGTGGGTTTCCCAATTTCTTCTTCTCCATAATCGAAAAGGTCATCCTTGATTTGAAAGGCTATGCCAATTAATTCCCCAAACTTTCGCAAATTCTCAACATCTTGAGGCGAAGCATTCACAGACTTAGCGCCCATGGCACAACAAGCTGCGATCAAGGTGGCTGTTTTTTGACGAATAATATCGAAATAGATCTCTTCAGTAATATCCAGTTGGCGGGCCTTTTCAATTTGAAGTAATTCTCCCTCACTCATTTCACGCACGGCCACTGAAATGATCCTCAATAGATCGAAGTCGTCGTTATCGATGGACAACAATAACCCTTTTGAGAGCAGGTAATCCCCTACCAGCACCGCAATCTTATTTTTCCATAGTGCATTGATGGAAAAAAAACCACGACGTTGATTACTATCATCTACTACATCGTCATGCACCAAAGTTGCAGTATGAATAAGCTCTATTACAGAAGCTCCCCGATAGGTTCGCTCATTTACAGCGCCGTTGTTACAAATTTTTGCGATCAGAAAGACAAACATCGGCCGCATCTGTTTCCCTTTGCGATTCACCACATAATGTGTAATACGGTTGAGTAAAGCAACATGAGTAGACATGGATTCATAGAACTTCTTTTCAAAGAGTTCCATTTCCAATTCGATCGGGGCCTTTATTTGTGATACGATTTTCATGAACGAGTCCCAAAATTAAGTTAATTTGATAAAATCCTTACAAAAAACGAGGAATTTCCTTAAATTTATAAAACAATTTAACCTTAAATAGTTACTATGAAAAAAATTACTTTTTTAGCGCTTTTGCTTATTGTTTCGACAACTATTAACGCTCAAATCTTTAGCGATGATTTTAACACAGAGACCGTGGATGCGACCACCTTTGCAAATTGGACTTCTTTAGATGAAGATGGTGACGGAAATTTTTGGGAAGTATTTGATGCAGATGCTCAGGGTTATGCATGGATAATGTCTGGATTAGGAGTTGATTCTGATTCCTGGGAAGGTGGCACACCATTTACACCGGACAATTATTTAATTACTGCTCAACCTTTAGATCTTACTGATGTTACGGGTACGACTGTATCATTTATCGTGGGAACTTACCAAACCAATGGAACTTTTTTGGATGACAAGTATTCTGTTTATTTGACAGCGTCAAATGATCCCGCGATCATATCTGGAGAAACACCCATCTTAACAAGATTTGTGGGTGACGATGTAACAGCAAGTGCCGGTGATGGATCAGATTCCGCCGCTCTTATTATAATAGACGCATCTGCTTATGACGGACAGGTAGTGTATCTTACTTTTAGACATTATGATACTTCCGATCAAAATTCAGTGTTAATCGATGATGTAGTGGTAGATGGAATTGTGTTGGGAACGAACGATGTTACTTTTCAAGGATTTAGACATTACGTGGATGCGAGTTCACAATTACAACTAAAATCCAATTCCAACATGGAAAATATCAACTTATTTAATGTATTAGGACAACAAGTACTTTCACAAAAACTGAATAACACCACCGAAACTGTTAACTTGTCCAGTTTTACTTCCGGCTTATACATTGCAACCGTAACCATTGAAGGACAAACAAAATCTTTTAAAATCCTGAAAAGATAATTCACTTCACTAGTGAAATTAAAAGAGCGGCTTTTGGGCCGCTCTTTTTTTAATGTTTGTTTGCTAATTGCCCACAGGCTGCGTCAATATCCTTCCCTCTGCTCCTTCTTACTGTTACCGGAATTTTATGGGCGTCCAATCGCTCTATATATCTTTGAATTCTGTCATTCCCGGCTTGCTGGAATTCACCGTCATCAATTGGGTTGTACTCAATGAGATTCACTTTACAGGGAACATACTTACAAAACTTTACCAAAGCATCTATATCGACATCCCCATCATTAATCCCTTTCCAAACAACGTATTCATAAGTAATTCTGCTCTTTGTTTTGGCAAACCAGTATTCCAGTGATTCACGAAGATCGACCAAAGTGAAACTCTTTGCGAATGGCATGATCTGCTCCCGCGTTTCTTGAATCGCCGAATGCAAGGAAACCGCCAATTTAAACTTAACGCCATCATCCGCCAACTTCATGATCATCTTGGGAACACCGGAGGTGGAAAGTGTAATTCGTTTGGGAGACATCCCTAAACCTTCATCTGCCGTGATCTTATCGATGGATTCCAGTACATTTTTGTAATTCATCAAAGGTTCACCCATGCCCATGAAAACGATATTAGACAAAGGACGATCGTGATATAACAAACTCTCTCTGTGAATCGCCACGACTTGATCATATATTTCATCGGGATTCAAATTCCGCATTCGCTTCAATCGAGCGGTAGCACAGAATTTACAATCCAAACTGCATCCCACTTGAGAAGAGACACAGGCCGTAGTTCTTTTTTTGGTGGGGATCAAAACCGATTCTACCACTAAACCATCGTGTAATCGAACCGCGTTTTTAATGGTCCCGTCCTTGCTCTTTTGAAGCGTATCGACCTGAATATGATTGATGGTAAATTTTTCTTCCAATTGCTGGCGAACCTCAAGCGATACGTTGGTCATATCCTCGAAAGAATGTACCCCCTTCGCCCAAAGCCATTCATAGACCTGGTTCCCTCGAAATGGCTTTTCTCCTATCGACTCAAAAAACTGTCGCAACTCTTCCTTAGAAAGTGCGCGTATATCCTTTTTTCCAGCAATCATAGGCGGCAAAATTACGACATTTATGCAAAACGTGAGAGGATTGGGTGGAGTAAGTACTTGAAGATTTACCTTCGGATCACTACTTTTTTAGTAATACTGTTTTGTGTGTCTCCGTCAGTTAAATAAAGGAAATAAATACCTTCTGTGTAGTTTTCAATATTCAAAATATTTTCTGAACTCGACATATTCCCGGAAACGATCTTTTGCCCTAACAGATTGTAAAATTCGAATTGTAGGTTGGGGTACTGCGTATTCATCACGGTAATATAAGAAGAGGCAGGGTTTGGAAAAACGGCCAGCTGTCCTTCAATTTCAAATTCTCCGATATTCAACGAGTTTTCCAACGTTGGCACTTTAGACAACCCGGTATTGTCAGGATCTAACCAATCGACTAACCGCGATGAAGAGGAAGCGCCTAAATTCCAGGAAACACCAAATCGTCCATAAATATCATATTCCCCATTCGTTTCTATTCCATTACAAACTGATAAGCCGGCATATAGCTGTCCGATAATACTCCCTTCCTCGTTAAATAAAGGCGATCCGGAAGAACCGCTTTCCGTGGTACCCATGTCCCATCCGTCTCCGCCACCTACCGATTGGCCTTTGATCAACCAAACATGCGTGCCATTGGCCACGTCTTGCATAGCGGGATCATTATCTCTGCATATTTTCATTATATCTCCGCTGGGATGGTGAATACCTACTTGAAACTGCGGAATATCGTCAGAATTATCCCAACCGGCAAAGGAAACATCCCAAGCTGAGGGTATTGGATTAAATAATTCGACCAAGGCGAAATCAGAAGCGGCACTATGTGCTTTCAATTCTGCTCCACTCATGGTAAAATTGGTTTGCAAATCGGCGCTTTCACCAACTTCTCCACATATCGGACTTGGGCTCACCCAATTGAATCGAACTGACCAAAGGGAAGGGTCCGAATTTTCCAGGCAATGATTTGCAGTAAGTAAATAGGGTGTCTTATCCTGTAAAGTATTATTTATTAGAGCAGCAGAACATAGGTGTCCATTACCCAAATTAAGTAAAGCCACTGCTTTTTTCAATTTGCTCTTTTTGGATTCGAAATCACTTCCGACGGAACAATTCACGTCATAATTACAATCTCCTGAATCCTCCAATCCCCGTCCATTTCCATCTATCAAATCATTTACTCTACCCATCCGATAACCATGAATCACATTTCCAATTTTCAAATGGGTTTGTGTCCCAGTATCTCGTGGGCTTAAATACTCTATTATAATTACGTCCCCCGTTATGAACCAGGATCCCAATACACTCGCTGATCGATTATCTACATGAGTATATACTTTGGAAAAGTCAGTCCGATCGAGATTATACATTTGCAAACGGGATCCTTTAGGTAGATAAAAATCGCTGAAATTTACCCCTAAATTGATCGCATCAGGTGATTTTATAGCAATTCGCCATATTCTATCTCCATTCGGAAGATCATACCATATCCCACTGTTATTTAAGTCCAATACAATTGGTCTGAGAATACCATAGCGCCATGGCTGTGTTTTATCCAAATCATTCACCATGTCCTCTGCGACTATGCTTTCCAGATCTAAAGGGGATAATTCCAATGGGGCTATATCTTGTAATCCCAAGTACCATCCCAATGGCTTATCGGTGGAATATTGTCCAAACACAGTTCCCATAACCATCAAAAGAAACAATAAAAGGCAACGAGATCGCATGCTTATAAGGACTGATTAGTAGTTATTTAACTATACTAAGATAGCCATTTCTTTTAAAATTGAAACGGTTCAGAAAAAAAAATCCTTAGTTCAGAAAACTAAGGATTATAATTTGTAAAAGTTATGAGTTATCAGATGATCAACATGGCATCTCCATAGGTATAGAATCGATATCGTTCCTTTATTGCCTCAGCATAGGCTTTTTTAATGAACTCATGTCCCGCAAAGGCAGAAACCATCATTAATAAAGTAGATTTAGGCGTATGGAAATTAGTAACCATGCTATTGGCAATACTAAAATCGTAGGGAGGAAAGATGAATTTATTCGTCCACCCGGAATAAGCATTCAGCGTTGCATTGGAAGACACCGAACTCTCTAATGCACGCATTACGGTAGTTCCAACAGCACAAATCCTCTTTTTTCTCTGAATACCACTATTAATCTTGAGCACGGAAGTATTGTCAATAATTATTTCTTCTGAATCCATTTTATGCTTGGATAGATCTTCCACTTCCACAGGACTGAATGTACCCAAGCCTACATGCAAAGTTACCTCGGCAAAATCAACACCCTTAATCTCTAAACGTTTCATTAAATGTTTTGAGAAATGCAGACCGGCGGTTGGCGCGGCCACAGCACCTTCATTCTTCGCAAAGATGGTCTGGTAACGTTCGGCGTCTTCCGGTTCCACCTCTCTTTTGATATACTTTGGAAGAGGAGTTTCCCCCAATTCAGTCAGTTTGTTTCTAAACTCTTCATACGAACCATCGAACAAAAAACGTAAAGTTCTGCCTCGAGAGGTAGTATTGTCTATTACCTCTGCCACCAAAGATTCATCATCTCCAAAATATAATTTATTTCCGATCCTGATCTTACGTGCCGGATCAACCAACACGTCCCAAAGTCGGGTTTCAGAATTCAACTCACGCAATAAAAACACTTCAATCCGCGCACCGGTTTTCTCCTTATTTCCAAAGAGTCGGGCCGGAAAAACTTTTGTATTATTCAGAACCAAAACGTCGTCTTCTTGAAAATAATCAATTAGATCTTTGAACATTTTGTGCTCAATTGTCTGAGTTTTTCTATCCAACACCATCAATCGTGCATCATCCCTATTTGGAGCAGGATATTCGGCAAGTAATTCTTGTGGTAAGTTAAAATTGAAATTGGAGAGTTTCATTCCCATAAGTGTGGCTTTAAATTTTAGAAGGCGCAAATATACAACCTCAACTAGGGGGATGTCAAGTAAATGGAGGTTTATTATTCGGATATTATTGAAAATCCAAGCGTTTTCAAATCTTCCCAGTAGCTAGGAAAGGATTTGGACACCACTTCACTGTCTAAAATCTTGAGGGAGCCCTTTAATGCAAGTGGAGCAAAAGCCATAGCCATTCTATGATCGCTATAGGTATGGACAACTACATTGGAATTTAAAAAGTTCGAAGGTTGTAGCGTGAGACTATTTTCAGTCACCTCTATTGTTGCACCCATTTTTTGCAATTCGCATTGTAATGCAAGTAAACGATCGGTCTCTTTGATCTTTAAGGTATGCAATCCGGTTAAAAGGCAACCGATTCCTAACCCGAAACAACTTACGGCAATTGTTTGCGCAATGTCTGGTGTATTCACAAGGTTTAATGTGAGCCGTTCCGGTAATTTAAAATTTGGCAATAGGGTTAGCACAATGGCCTGTTCGCTTTCTAAGAAAGTTGTTTTCACCCCTAAGGATTCATACAGTCGGGAAAGTGCGGCATCCCCCTGCAAACTATGATATCGATAACTTGACAGCTTCAATCGGATCCCTTCGGAAAGCGCTACGATACTATAAAAATAGGAGGCTGAGCTCCAATCGGATTCTACAATACAGCTAATGGGACCTAGGTTAGGTTGCGAAGGTATTATAATAGTGGCATTCTCAAATTTTCCGGCTATACCCACTCGTTTCATAAGAGAGAGAGTCATATTGATATAAGGCACCGATGTGATCTCTCCTTGTAAATGAATGATAAGGCCATGGGGTAAACTTGGAGCGATCAACATAAGGGCCGAGATATATTGACTGCTCGTATGAGCAGGAATCGTTACTTCCTTTTTATCGAATGATTTTCCCTTGATCCGCAGTGGAGGATACCCCTCCTTATTCAAATACAAAATCTCAGCTCCCAGTGCCCTTAGTGCGTCTACCAAAATTCCAATAGGCCGTTCCTGCATTCGCTCACTTCCTGTGAGAACGACTTCAGACCCAACCTTACGGGCTAGAAAAGCCGTTAAAAATCGCATGGCGGTTCCCGCATGATGCACGTCAATTTGTCCTTCTCCACTCTCAAGTGCCCTTTTAAGAACCAGGGTGTCATCACTTTCCGACAAGTTCTCAATTTGTATTTGGGGGTACAATGCTTTTAAGATCAGTAATCGGTTCGATTCACTTTTTGAGCCTGTGATCTCCAGATGGATTTCTTGATTAAGGAGGCGAATATGCGAGAGTAAGGCATTCAAACTACTATTCTTTCTCCTTTAATTTTTTCCAGAATTTCCCATAAGTCACAAAAAAACCATAGACAAATCCTCCTGCAAAAACGGCTATAAAAAACGTAAAGGGTTCCTGAATAAAATCAAATTTAAATCCTTCCAATGCCCATTTAAATAATATAAAAAGTATGCTAAAAGCGAGTCCGATAGAAATTACAGATCTCCAAAAATGAGGATGGTTGATCACTTTTTTAAACATGCTATTTTAATTTTTCATTAGAATGATGACGATCGTGATCTCGATGTGTTTTTTGATCCATTTTTTTATCAAATGCCTTTTGTAGGTCTACACCCGTTTGATTGGCCAGGCAGAGCACGACAAATACCACATCGGCCAATTCTTCTCCTAGATCTTTATCTTTATCACTCTCTTTCTCACTTTGTTCTCCGTAGCGTCGCGCAATGATACGGGCCACTTCGCCCACTTCTTCAGTGAGTTGTGCCATATTGGTCAATTCGTTAAAATAGCGAACTCCATGATTCTTGATCCAGTGGTCCACCTCCTTTTGCGCGTGTTGTAAATTCATTCTTTTAATCTTTTTATAGCGATCATTACTTATGGAACTCCAATATAGTCAGAAAATATAAAATCACATATCATTCTTTATGTTTGGTATCGATAACTATGGTTACCGGGCCATCATTGATCAATGAAATATCCATCATTGCCCCAAACTGTCCGGTGGCAACGCTTCGCATGGCCTCTTGTTCCAATTGAGCAATAAATTTTTGATACAAAGGGATCGCCAATTCGGGTCTTGCCGCTTTTATAAATGAAGGTCGATTTCCCTTTTTGGTACTGGCGTGCAAAGTGAACTGACTCACTACTAATAAACCCCCATTGATGTCTGATACGGATAAATTCATAGCGCCATCTTCATCGGAAAATACCCGTAGCTGTGCAATTTTTTTTGCCAACCAGTTGATATCTTCATAGGTATCTTCTGTTTCAATACCCAGTAATATTAGAAAACCACTTTTTATTTCTGAATGGACTTTGCCATTGATATGCACAGATGCATTTTTTACGCGCTGAATTACGGCTCTCATTCGTTGGTATAAATATCTTTTCGGTAGGTATCCTCTTCTCCTTCCATAATTTGCAAATAACTTTTGTAACGTGACCAGGATAACTCATCCCGTTCTAAAGCTTCTTTCACAGCACATTTCGGCTCTTGAAGATGCAGGCAGTTATGAAATTTGCAGTGTTCCTTGAGGGCAAAAAACTCTGGGAAATACCCCCCTATTTCCTCCTTTTCCATTTCAACCACACCAAAACCTTTTATTCCGGGGGTATCAATAATTTGAGCACCAAATGACAGGTCATACATTTCAGCAAAGGTAGTTGTATGCTGACCTTGCAAATGTTGTTCGGATATTGTAGCTGTCTTTAGGTTTAACCCGGGTTCCAACGTATTGATCAGTGTAGATTTCCCCACACCGCTATGACCGGAAAACATGGACACTTTGTTTTGCATCAATTG
>JAHEMZ010000055.1 GCA_024643385.1 Flavobacteriaceae bacterium
GCAACAGACGACAGGTAACCTCTTGTAGTATAGTTTTCACGAACCCATTTTTTGTCTCCACTGTAGAGGATAGCCTTGGCTCCAATACCAAATTTGTTTTGATCTTCTCCTTTGAATTTTATTTTTAAAAAATGATGATCGGGAAAAATAAGATTGGCTTTGTTTTCCATGATAAATGCAGGATCATTTACATTATTGACGATCATATCCAAATCACCGTCATTATCAAGATCGGCGTAAGCCGCACCATTGCTGTAAGAGGGAATTTCAGCGAACCACGTGGAAGTAACATTTTTAAAGTGATTGTTTTTTTGATTCTGAAATAGGTAATTGGAGGTTTTTTTAGTGGGTATTTGATCGATAAAATTCATTTCTTTTTCAGTCATTCCTTGTCCGAGACTTTTTTGAATGTTATCGTTGGCGATAAAATTGATAAAATCCATATCGTTGGTAGCCCCTAAGATACCGTTCGTGATAAATAGATCATTGTAACTGTCATTGTCCAGGTCGGCGATCAGCGGACTCCAGGACCATTCCGTCGCGGCAATTCCACTTAAATAGGCTGTTTCGCTAAAACTACCGTTGCCGTTATTCAACTGAAGGGCATTTTGCATATATTGATACGCATAGCCATTTTTGATGTAATTGTTATAAATCTGATAATTGAATTCTGTGCCTGAAGTTTTATAGGTTTGAAGGTCTTCCGGTAACATATCTACTGAAATGATATCTGTATACCCATCATTATTGATGTCGCTAATATCATTTCCCATAGAATAATGGGTAGTATGACCAATGAATGAATCACCGCCGTGTATGATCTCTTTGAATGTTTTGTTTCTTTGATTTAAGTAGAGATAATCGTTCTCATAAAAATCGTTACTAACATATATATCGGGAAAACCATCATTATTAAGGTCACTTACAGAAACACCTAGTCCATACCCAATTTTGCCCTGGAAGATGCCTGAATTCTCAGTAACATCAATAAAATCACCATCCACATTTTCAAATAACTTATCCCCGGATTCATGGTTTATTTCTTGGCGGGTCGAGCCGTTTCCGTAATTAAGATTAGGATTGGTACTGTGGTTTAACAGGAATAAGTCTAAGTCACCATCGAGGTCGTAGTCAAAGAATGTCCCTTGGGTTGAGAAGCCGACAAAATCTAAATGATAAGAGGCCGCCGATTCAATGAAACTGATAGAACCATTGGCATCGGTCCCCTGATTGATATAAAGAAGATTTTTCCCTTTGATCTTTCCAAAATCACCCACCTTGCTTATATATATATCTAACCAGCCATCGTTATTGATATCAACAATGGATACGCCATTTGTCCAGCCTGAGTGATTGTCGATTTTGGATGAATCGGTTATGTCTTCGAAGGAAAGACCTCCTTTATTAAGGTAAAGTTTATCGCTTTGCTGATTACTGGTAAAATAAAGGTCCGGTAAACCGTCATTATTAAAGTCGGCTGCGGCAACCCCACCACCATTATAAAAGTAGATATAATTTAAGATATTAAGTTCGGGGGTAGAGACGATTTGATTCACAAAATCGATTCCGGTCTGATCAGCGGTACGCAGCTCAAATAGGAAGGATTCCTCCTTAGGAGAACAACTTTGGACAAACAAAGCGATTAGTACAAGCACTAAGACTGAATTATGTTTCATTTAGAAGGGAATCCCTTGATTATCTTGAAGGTTGAACTAAAAAAATTAGTGTGCAAGGTACCTATTTGCTATGGAATTGGGGTATAATGGAATTCAAAAAAAGTTAATGAAAGATTAATGATAGTTAAAAATAAAAAGGCCATCTCATTGAGATGGCCTTTTACAAAGTTTTTAATTAACACCGTTGGATTAGTATCCAGGATTCTGCACCAAGTTAGGGTTAGAAAGTAAGGCATTAATTGGAATAGGAAATAAGTTATAAGTTGAATCACCTACTGAAGTTTCATTTTTGAATTCCCAATTTTTAGTGAATTTTCCAAATCGAACCAAGTCATTTCTTCTCCAGAATTCAACATAAAGTTCACGACCACGTTCAGCTAACATATCATCTTCCGATACACTACCAAGTGGAGTAGCTCCACGTAGGGTTCTAAGATCGTTAACCATTGCAGTTGCATTACCTCCCATTCTCATCATAGCTTCAGCCTTCATAAGGTAAGCATCGGCATAACGGAATACGATTTCATGACCACGGAAAGATCCACCTTCATCATTAGGGTGATATTTGATCACACGAATACCGGTGGCTTCTCCGTTTCCGGAAAGACCAGGATATTCTTTAGTGAATACAAGAGGATTACCCGCTCTATCCTTAAGGATGGTTCCGTCTTCATCATATTGTTGACCGATCAACATACCATATCCGATACCAACGTTTTGAGAATTCGCAGTAGTTGCATCTGGCACCCATCCACGTCTTTCTTCTTGGCCATCACCTACATTATTACTGTTAGGATTACCTTCAAAGCTGTCGTAGAATTCAGCTAAAGTGCTGAATCCATTCCATCCACCACCTTCATTATCCGGAGAGTTCTGATTGTAGTGCATACCATTCCAGATACGGTTACCTATACCGGTATTTGCAAACCAGATGGTTTCGTTATCTACATCTTGTTTGAAAATGTCGAAATAACCTGATTGTAGTGAATACCCATCCGCTGTGATAGCGTCAACTGCATCAATAACTGCTTGATAATTAGGAGCACTTCCAGTGTAGCGCTCAGAATTCAGTATTACTTTAGCTAACAGTAGATTTCCTGCCGCGCGATTCGCTCTGTTATTATCTTCACTTGGTCCTCTAACGGGTAGATTAGGAATAGCAGTGGTCAAATCGTTGATAATAAAGTCGTAAGCTTCTTGAGCACTTAAAACTGATGGATTAACATCAGCTCCGTCCGTAACATTACGGAAAGGAGCTACACCCCACATATCAACTACAAAGAACATACTGAAAGCTCTCAAGAATCTTCCTTGAGCAGCTTGCTCAGGAGTAGGATCACTTAAAGGATCAATAATTTGAGATGCTCTGAACACATTTTGGTTCAAGTTATTCCAAGTATTTAAAATGTATTGGTGTGTTGGACTCCATGTGTGAGCGTGTAAGGTTCTCCAGATACCATTATCACCCCAGTCAGTTCCTCTTGTAGGAACCAACTGCTCATCAGTCGTTACCTCCTGAAGGGCGTAAAAGTTAGCCTGATCCCCTAGTTGTCCATAGGTATCATTATATAAGTTCGTTATGGATGCATCCACATCCGCAACACCTTCGAAAACTGTAGAACCCTCTGCAATAATAGAATCAGATTCTTCTATCGCAAGATCCGTACAGGAAACGGTCAAGATTGAAAGAAACGCAATTGCAAGAACTGGTTTCAGGTTTGTTAAAAAGCTTCTTTTCATAATCATTTTTTTAAAATTTTGCATTTAGTCCTAGTGTGAATGTTCTTGGTCTTGGATAGGTTGCGTAGTCAATACCAAATACTGGAAGTCCATTCAAAAGATCGGAACCAGCAGGAGAGCTGCTAACTTCTGGATCTAAACCGGAGTAATCTGTGATTACAAATAAGTTTTGTCCAGTGACAGAAAGCACAAGTGATGAGAAGAATGCTTCATCTTGAAGAGGCCACTGATAGCTAACAGTTGCATTTTGCATTCTTACAAAGTCACCACTTTCAAGGAATCTCGTCGATACATCCGCAGCCGCATCAAATGATTCACCTGCAGTAAGTACGTCTAAAGGTACGTTTCTACCACCTCTGAATGCTCCAGCAGTAAAGAATGCATTTTCTGTGTTGTTATAGATATAGTGTCCAAATTGTCCGGCAAAATAAGCAGATAATGTCCAGTTCTTGTATGATAGGGAAGTTGAAAGACCTCCGGTAACATCAGGAAGAGCACTTTTACCCACAAATTCTTGCACGTCATTTTGAACTGGCTGACCTGTTACAGGGTCAAATCCTTCAAATTCACGTAAGAAGTAAGAGAACAATGGCTGACCTGCTTTTAGCTTTTGTGCAAAAGCTTCAGAAAGACCTTGACCTCTAATGGTACCTGCATTGAATTCTCCTTGCAATTCTTCTACCATGTTTTTGTTATAGGCCACGTTGAAGCTCATATTCCAATTAAAATCTTCAGTATCTACAAAATCATAGCCTAAGGTAAGTTCAACCCCTTCGTTTACTACTTTAGAACCTGGTAGGTTTAAGAAGATGAAAGACTGAACAGCCGGTTGTGCAGCAAGTACATTGAACAATAGATCGGTTGTTTCTTTGCGATATACATCAACGCTACCGTTGAAACGGTCATCGTTAAATCCAAAATCAATACCGGCACCATATTGTAATGTTTCTTCCCATTTCAAGTCTGGATTTGGGAAGGAAACGTCAACGATACCAGGGATGTTAATTTCTCCACCATCGCTAATTACATCTCCACCACCGTAACGTTGTCTTTGAGTAAAGTTACCATAACCTAAACCATCTTGGTTACCGGTAATACCAACTCCTAAACGCAGTTTCAAGGTAGAAACACTGTCTCCAACAAAATCTTCGTTATTGATCTTCCAAGCAAAAGCTCCGGATGGGAAGTAACCGTATTGATTGTCCTCACTAAAACGAGAAGAACCATCCGCTCTCATTGTGGCGGTAAATAAATATTTGTCGGCGATACTATAATTTACTCTTCCGAAAAAAGATTGGATCTCATCTGTATTGTCAAAAGTATCGGCAAATAAAGACTTCACACCAATGTTATTTAAGTTAGTGATGAAATCTGTAGTTGGACCATCTGCACCAAATAAGCGATTCACGAAAATTCCATCAGAAATGTTTCCGGCAAAACCATATTGCTGGTAATTACCAACAATTTTAGATTCAACGGCATTTGCAGTATTTTCGATAGCATCACCCATTTCATTTAGGTTTTCAGTGAAGAATCCCCAAGCACTGATATTACGTCCGTCTCTCTGGAAATCCTGGAAGGAATAACCGGCTAAAATATCTAGCGATGAATTATTGAAGTCTTTCTTATAGTTCAAGGTAAATTCCATAAGTTTACTTTCAGTATTCAAATCGTTTAAAGCTCCAAGACCATTACCGAATACCCCTTGATCAAAGTTTCTGGCTTTTCCGGAAGCTACTGCAATACGAGTAGATTCAGAAGTGTCGTATCCTAAATTTAATTTAGCAGAGAATTCAGACGTTATATCATATTCAGCTGAGAAATTAACTAAAGCACGATTGGTATGAGATTGGTTTTGAGTATACGTTAATGCCGTAGCTGGACTCAATAAACCTCCGGTACCGTCGAAATTAGGACTGGTTGGCCATGTTGGGTTTGCTGAAAAGGCAGCACCTAAAAGATCCCCTCTGTATCCAGCACTCGCATTGGTAGGAGCAGATTCGTCATTTACTCTAGAAATACTGGATTGTAATCCAAGTTTCAATTTGTCTTGAAGGAATCTGTGATTCCAGTTCAAACGACCATTGATTCTTTCTAAAGATGTATTCTCTACAACTCCAAATAGTTTACCATAACCAAAAGTAGCTCTTACATTTCCCGCACCGTAATTTTGAGAATATCCAACATCATTAGTCGTAGATGCAGAAGTTCTGAAGATATAGTCTTGCCAGTCGGTACTGTTCTTAAAGTTTCTTTCGGCAAGATTGAAACCAAAAGCTTCAGACTGAGCTAAATAGGTTTTAGCGTCCATCAGATCGTACGTATTTGCAACTGATGCAATACTTAGATTAGAAGTAAAATCCCAAACGCCTCCTCTAGCACTCTTTCCAGATTTGGTAGTAATGATTACTACCCCGTTTGCACCTCTGGAACCATAGATCGCGGTAGCCGAGGCATCCTTAAGGATACTGATACTTTCAATATCATTAGGGTTTAAGAAAGAAAGTGGGTTCTTAGCCGAGTTTGTACCAACCCCGATGTTCTGACTTTCTGCAGAGGTATTTCCACCAGATAATGGAATACCATCTACCACAAAAAGTGGGTTGTTGTTAGAACGAACAGAGTTCGCACCACGGATACGAATATCTATACCTGCACCTGGCTCTCCACTACTTTGTGAAATTTGAACCCCTGCGGTTTTACCCTGGATCAACTGTTCGGGGGATACTATCGCTCCTTGATTGAAATCTTCTGATGATACAGAAGCTACTGCACCGGTAGCATCTTTTACGGTAGTCGTACCGTATCCAATTACCACTACTTCTGCAAGTGCCTCAACATCTTCTTGTAAAGAAACATTCACTGTCGATTGACCATTTACGGCCAATTCTTGAGATGAATATCCAATGTAACTAAAAACGAGTGTTGCATCATTTGCAACATCCGTAAGACTGTAGTTACCATCGAAATCTGTTTGAGCTCCATTGGTAGTACCTTTTACCACAACGTTTACTCCGGGAACGGGTCCATTTGCGTCAGACACAGTTCCACTAACAGTAATTTGCGCTAAAGCCGAACTTCCCATTAGTAAGACTATGGGGAGCAACAATAGTTTTGTTAGTAGTTTGTTTTTCATATAGTTTTCGGTTTAAAGTTAATTTACGTTAATAATTAGTCGTTTTATTTCTATAAAGAATGTCCCGGTTTTGAAACCAAAACCCACCGGGATATTAATTACTTCTGTTATTTGTTGCGAAATATACAATAATTTAGGTATAAAACACAAATCACTTTCAATCAATCCTCTTTATGGCTAATTTCTATTGCCCTGTCACATGACACATTCTTTCAATTCAAAAGAGGATTGATTTTATCATCTGATCACCCCTAATAGTATTCATTTCCCACAAGAAAAATAAATCGTGTATAAGAAGTATTTTTTTTCAGCACACAAATTTGAATTAATTTTTTGAATTTCATAATATTTGACCCTCAAAACCGTAAATTTGATATCCGAAAACGTTTTCGATAATTTTTTATGAATGAATGGTTTTTGTAAGGTGCTTAAAAAACCAATCTTTATTCTTAATATGTACCGAATTTAATCCCCTTGTAATTCAATGAAAGAGGTTACACTCAAACAAATTGCTGAAAATCTTGGAATTTCGATAACAACGGTGTCGAAAGCGCTCAAAAATTATTCTGATGTAAGCAAGAAAACAAAGGCATTGGTAAAAGAAGAAGCTAAGAAATTACATTATAAGCCTAATGTATTTGCTGTTAATTTAAGAACGAAGGAATCTAAGACCGTAGGACTTATCGTACCTGAGATTGTGCATCACTTCTTTTCCAGCGTTATTAATGGTATTGTTGAAGAAGCTGAAAGAAAAGGATATTTAGTTATCATTCTTCAATCCAATGAATCTTATAAACTGGAAAGAAAACAGGTAGACCTGTTAATAAGTAAACGTGTAGACGGCATTATGATTTCTTTAGCGAATGACACAGTGGATACTTCACATTTGCTCGAAGCCATGGAACACGATATTCCCTTGGTCATGTTTGATAAAATCTCCAAATTAGTAAAATGTTCCAAAATTATAATCAACGATAGACAGGCGGCTTATAATGCCACCAAGCATCTTATTGATTCAGGTTGTAAGAATATTGCCCATTTTAGAGGAGCTTTGTTGCCGCAAAATTCGATTGATCGATTTTTAGGATATAAGAAAGCGTTAGAAGACCATGGTCTTAAATATGATTCCTCCTTAGTATACATGTGTGAAAGGGTTGATTACGAAGATGGCAGAAGAGCGGCAGAGCAACTCATCAAGGACGCTAAGAAAGTGGATGGTATTTTTGCCATAACGGATATGGCAGCTGTGGGAGCAATGACTGTTTTTAAGGAACATGGCATTAAAGTTCCGGAGGATATCTCTGTGATGGGATTTAGCAACTGGTTTTTATCTCAAGCCATTACACCCGCCTTAAGCACCATCAATCAACCGGGCTATGAAATGGGACGAGGCACTTTTAAATTATTACGAAAAGAAATGAAAGCCAAGAAGGCGGGAATTCCGTTTGAACCCCAAACTAAAGTCTTGGAAACTTTTGTCGTAAAAAGAGAATCTACCAAATAAGTGAATCACATTTCATTTATTTAATATATTTAACAATATTAAATTGATGAAAATGTTTCGCAACCTCTTCGCTGTCTTTATTTTTTTCATTGCTATTTCCTGCAAACAAAAAAATTCAAAAGCTGCAGTCGATCCTCAAGAATCCATTGTAGTTAGCGAGTTCTACCAAGAGCCCTACCGACCACAATTTCATTTTTCACCTCCGGAAAAGTGGATGAATGATCCCAACGGATTGGTCTACCATCAAGGCGTTTACCATTTGTTTTATCAATACTATCCAGAGGATATCGTTTGGGGACCCATGCATTGGGGTCATGCCACTAGCAAGGATATGATCCATTGGGAGCACAAACCGATCGCCTTGTATCCGGATGAGCACGGACTCATATTTTCGGGTAGCGTAGTAGTAGACCACCAAAATTCGTCCGGCTTTGGAAGCAAGGAGCACCCACCGCTTGTAGCCATTTTTACTTACCACGACATGGATGCGGAAAGGGCGGGTAGGCTGGATTACCAAACACAAGGGATCGCTTATAGCCTAGATAACGGAGAGACCTGGACAAAGTATGAAGATAATCCTGTAATCAGTAATGATGGGATCAAAGATTTTCGTGATCCTAAGGTATTTTGGCATGAAAAGTCTTCCCGCTGGATACTTTCCTTGGTAGCCGGAGATCACGCCCGTTTTTATGCTTCTTCCAACTTAAAAAAATGGGAACTTTTAAGTGAATTCGGTAAAGAAGTGGGAGCGCATGGAGGGGTTTGGGAATGTCCGGACTTGTTCCCTTTAAAGGTGAACGGTACGGATGAAGAAAAGTGGGTTCTATTAATAAGTATCAATCCCGGAGCTCCCAATGGAGGATCGGGGACGCAATATTTCATTGGTGATTTTGATGGAAACACATTTACCACATCGCAAACAGACCTACGTTGGATAGATTACGGGATGGATAATTACGCGGGTGTCACCTATAACAATGTGCCAAATAATGATCGAATATTCATCGGCTGGATGAGTAACTGGAATTATGCGCGAGATACACCCACTCAAGTTTGGCGAAGTGCTATGACATTGCCTAGAAAATTATCCCTAGAAAAGGATGCTTCCGGTTATATCTTAAAGAATTATCCGTTAAGCAGCTTTGAGGCTTTAAAATCTCCGGAAGAAGTACTAAATACCATTTCGCTTTCGGAACCTTTTCAGCTAACATTGGATAATTTAATGCAAAATGAAATCTCTTTTGAAGCCGATTTGTCGAAGGAGCTTACTGTGGTCCTTGGGAATGATTCAGAAAAAGTGTCACTGCATATTAATCCCGTGGAAAAGCGCTTGGAATTCGATCGATCACGATCCGGTATTGTCAATTTCGAGGAAAGCTTCGGCAACAAAATTCAGACGCAACCCTATTTGCCCGTCACATCACTTTCGGAGGTGCGCATAATAATAGACCAATCTTCAATGGAAATTTTTATCGATAAAGGAAAGTATGTTTTCACGAATCAAATTTTTCCAACGAAACCTTACAGCCAATTAACACTACAAGGGGATGCAAAAGAGCTGACCCAAGTGAAACTATTTAAAATTAATTCAATCTGGAATGAAAAATAAGATATTTCTATGGTCCATTACGGTGGCATTGGCCGGGTTTCTATTTGGCTTTGATACAATTGTGATAAGTGGTGCCGATAAGCCCATACAGCAACTTTGGAACACAACTCCTCTATTCCATGGCACGTTCATTATGAGCATGGCACTTTGGGGTACCGTGGCAGGCGCATTGTTCGGAGGTATACCTACAAAGATCATAGGAAGAAAGCGGACTCTTTTTTGGATAGGGGTATTGTTCTTTATTTCTGCCGTGGGAAGTGGTCTTGCACAAGATCCTTATACGTTTTCTATTTTCCGTTTTATTGGTGGAATAGGGGTAGGCGCATCTTCGGTAGCTGCTCCTATATATATATCCGAAATCACAGCTCCTGAAAATCGAGGCAGACTTGGTGCCATGTATCAATTCTGTTTGGTGTTTGGGATCTTGGTCGCCTTTGTTTCAAATTGGTTGTTGGAAGGAGTAGGGGGAGCAAATGATTGGCGCTGGATGCTCGGGATAGAAGCAGTTCCTGCGATTGCTTATACGTTAATGGTATTAACGGTTCCCAATAGTCCCAGATGGTTGGTGCTTCAAAAAAGAGATGATGAGGGCGGACTAAAGGTGCTGCGAGAGATCTATCCTTCAGAAGAAATAGCACAACAAAAATTATTAGAGATAAAAGCGGATCTGGCGCTCCCTAAAAGCAGCGATAATTTGTTTCAATCTAAATACAAGAAAGTCTTGTGGTTGGGTTTTCTCATTGCCTTTTTTAATCAACTTTCCGGGATTAATTTTGTCCTCTATTACGCTCCTAGAATTTTGGAACAAGCAGGCTTGGGAAGCACCGATTCTCTATTCAACGCCATTGCTATAGGAATTGTGAATTTGGTATTTACTCTAATTGGCGTCAGGCTGATTGATAAATTAGGAAGGCGTCAATTGATCATTATAGGGTCTATTGGTTATATAGTGAGCTTAGTGATGGTGGGCCTCTGCTTTCAGCTTAGCTTAAGCCCTATGGTCCTTATTACCTTTATTTGTTTGTTCGTCGCTTCTCATGCCATCGGTCAAGGGGCGGTTATTTGGGTGTTTATTTCAGAGATATTTCCCAATCGGGTTCGTTCGTATGGTCAAAGTTGGGGTACAAGTACCCACTGGATATTTGCCGCAACAATCACCTTGATCACTCCTTTCTTTATCGATCAAAACGAAGGGATATTTAAGAATAACCTTGAAGTGATCTATTATTTCTTTGCCGGAATGATGGTGCTACAATTGTTATGGGCGAAGTTCAGCATGCCGGAAACCAAGGGAATTTCATTAGAAGCTCTTGAAAGACAGTTAGTTCCGGATGACGAATAAGATTCCTCAAATAGTTTGCTTTGGAGAAATACTTTGGGATGTATTTCCGGATAAAAAAGTAATAGGAGGGGCTCCTTTGAATGTCGCTTTGCGATTACATTCATTGGGGAACTCGACCGCTATGATCAGTAAAATAGGGAATGATGCAGAAGGGAAGAAAGCTTTGGAACACCTTATGAATGTTGGATTGATCATTTCGGGTGTGCAAACAGATGCGTTGCTAAAAACAGGGGAAGTGTTGGTTACATTGGATAAGAAAGGTTCCGCCACATATGTAATTACCGAACCGGTGGCTTGGGATGCTATTGAAAATACGCCTGAAGTCACGGACCTCGTTAAAAAAGCCGATATATTTATTTTCGGAAGTCTGATTTCAAGACGACCTAAAAGCAGGGACACCTTGATGCAATTGTTAAAGGTTTCCAATTTTTCTGTGTTTGATGTGAACTTAAGACCCCCCTTCTATTCGTTAGATCTAATAGTGAACTTAATGCGACACGCCGATTTTGTGAAAATGAATGATGAAGAACTTATCGAGATCTGTCGCCAATTGAAATGCCCTTTTTCGGAATTAGAGGCAAGTGCGAAATGGTTACTGTCTAGAGAAAATTTAAAGGGATTGTGCATCACTAAAGGAGCCGATGGTGCTTTTTTAATTTACGGCGGACAAATATATTCTCACCGAGGTTATAAAGTTAAGGTCATGGATACTGTGGGTGCGGGTGACTCTTTTCTGGCAACACTGGTGAGTGAATTATTGGTAAGAAAGAGCGATCCCGATCGCTCACTTGATCTGGCCTGTGGTATAGGCGCCTTAGTAGCCTCCAAAGCGGGAGCGAATTGTGAGATCTCTGAATCTGAACGGAGTTTATTACGGCACAATCCTGAAAATTAATATTCCCTTCGTATAATTTAGTAATTTTGTTTTGGGAAAGCTAAAATAAATTTATATTTGCACCCGCTTTAAGCAGGTACCTTAGCTCAGTTGGTAGAGCAACGGACTGAAAATCCGTGTGTCCCTGGTTCGATTCCTGGAGGTACCACTTAACTCACAAA
>JAHEMZ010000056.1 GCA_024643385.1 Flavobacteriaceae bacterium
CACCTATAATGGTCAGCCACTACCCTCGAGTGATTACTGGTTTAAAGTGGAATACGAGGATCAAGGTAATGCCAAAGTATTTACAGGACATTTCACCCTGAAACGATAAAACGAAAACAAAGTATAATGGTCAAAAAGCTCCGAGAGGGGCTTTTTGATTATAAATTAATATTGAAGGTAAGTAAGAATATATTTTCCGTCACATCCAATTGAGCCAGATTTTGAGCCGGTAGGAGTGATTGAGTTTGGTCCTGTTGCATTCTTGCATAAGAAAAATCAATAGAATACGATCCCACATTGTATCCCATACCTAAGGAAAAACCTTTTTTATCACCATATAAGTCGGAGTCTTTCAATGGACTTTCTTCATAACTAAGGCCTCCTCTAAAACTTAATTCATTCCAACGATACTCACCCCCTAATTTTATGGAAGAACTTCCTTTTAAGGTGTTTTTAATAGTATTGTTTTCAATTTGAAAGTAAGGATCATTGGATGGTCCAAATTTGGTGGAAGCATAATCTTTAAAGGCATACTCAAAACTGAGTAGACCCTTTGCGCCAAACACATAGGCGGATCCTGCCGATAATTTATAAGGGGTTTGCAGTCTGTAATCTTGGAATACATTAATGATGCGTGGGTCTACCACGGTAGAAGAGGTGATGCCATCTTCAATTCTGGAAGTCTCTAAATATTGCGAAGTTTCTTCAGAAATAGTATACCACGTTGGGGAATCATAGGTAATGCTAAATCGAAGCGACTCATTTAATTTTACAATGCCACCTAATTGGAAAGAAAACCCGTTTCCGAGTACAGAGAGGTTATTTTCAAATCCAATTCTTTTTAGTGAACTATTACCGTTCGAATTCTTTTCAAGGATAAAGGAGCTTTGGCGATAATCAATGGCATGCGTGTTTAAATTTAACCCGAAGTAGAAGTTATTTGCATATTGTGTGCTTAAATTCAGCGTATATTGCCCCATATACCCATCTGCATAACCCCATAATTGTTGTTGAAATAAACCTGTTCCGGTATTGGATATGTAATTGGTGTTGGCGGGATCGTCCACCACGGGATCTATGATATATCCTTGATACCCCAGAAATGCATTTTGAGCATTCGATCCCTCGGTTTCTCCAAGATACCGATAAAGATCGGAGATACTCTCACCGCTCTGCAATTGTAATAAATTTAAAGGGGTGCCTTGAGCAGCATCCTTAAAATATTTCCCTAACGAATTAGAGGTGTTTCCGGCTATGTATTTTTCGTTATCAAAATTATTTGTTTGATTGTAGTTGATTCCTACTGCAAATTTTTGCCAATTGGAGTTTCCACTCGTATTAAATATAAAAACAGCACCGGCATTAGAGATGTTGAGATCGGTGTGACCGGCTTCAGTCGTTGTTCCCTTATAATTAGAAGCATTATTTCTGTCAAGTACAGACATAGTAAACGAAACTTGATTCTGTAAAAAAATAGAACTACCTGCAGGATTGATCCCTACTGAAGATATTTCTCCACCCAAGGGTGAAAAAGCCCCGCTGAGGGCACTAAATCTTGCCGTTCCATCGATTTGATTGGTGCTGTAGCGCAATGCATCAAAAACATTTTGAGCAATTAGTTGGGAGCAGGGCAATACTAATATTGCTAAGAAATAAAGCTTTTTCATGACCAAATGTTTCATCGGATGGAATGTTATTATCCTCTTCCACCACCACCTCTAGATGAACCGCCGCCACCTCTGTATGAGCCACCACCACCGGAAGGCCTTGAATAGCTTGGTCGGGAATTACTTGGAGCATTATACGAGGGTCTTGTATTGCTCGGAGAATTTTGTCTCCTTTCCATTCTGCTATTATTGACAGGTCTTGAATTACTTTGAGGGCGATAATTTGAATTTGACCTTTGATTGGACTGATAATTCCTGGAAGATCTCGAATTATTATTAGTTCTATTGTAATTGGTGTTGCTTCTTCGGGAACTTTCAGATCGGCTATAATTGCTTCTTGACCTGGAGACATTTGAATTTCCGCGATTGTAATTGGAACGGCCGGCTATGTAGTTTGAATTGCTTCGTCCTCTATTCGAATGGTAAGCATAACCGTAGGATCCATAACCCCCTCCATAGTAATAGGGGTTATAATATCCTCCATAATAAGGACCACAAAACCAAGGGTTATAAAAGCCGTAGCCCCCCCATCCCCAATAGGGATTTCCCCAATAGCCATAAAAATTCCATGGTTGATACCATCCGCCGTACCAGCCTCCATACCATCCGAAATTATTCCATCCGGTGTCATAAACATTTACGGTAACATTTCCACCGTTCGTTCCCCATCCTCCATAAGCATCTTCCACTTTTTCTTCCACAACCACATATCCTTCATCATCCAGACTTTCAGTAGTTCTATAGGCTTCTATATCGGTAAAGATCAGGTCTTCTTCCGGAATTTCCTCTAACTGAGCCGCTTTTGTGCTGAAATATTGCTGATAATAATTATTCTTATCTGCATCATTTGCAGCATACTCACTAGCTCTTTGTGTATCGGAACTATAAATTCCATCATTGTCGGCGACTTGACGAGTAGAGGTGCAGCTATTGAACGCAAGAGCTATAATACCTAAAGTAATAATGGGTATTATATTTTTTGAAAAGGATATATTGAATTGCATAACGCTGAATTTAGTATTGTTAACATTATAAAAATAGTTAGTTTTGCCGAGAATAAATAACTTTTAACATAAGCGCAATATTTGTGCCAAATAGACCGACATGGCAAAAAACTTGACCACCCGTTCCGAGGATTACTCAAAATGGTATAATGAATTGGTTATCCAAGCTGATTTAGCTGAAAACTCCGGAGTTCGGGGTTGTATGGTGATCAAACCTTACGGATATGCTATTTGGGAGAGAATGCAAGCAGAATTGGATCGAATGTTCAAGGAAACGGGTCATCAAAATGCGTATTTTCCTCTTTTTATTCCAAAGTCATACTTCAGTAAGGAGGCAAGTCATGTGGATGGTTTTGCAAAAGAATGTGCGGTAGTAACTCATTACCGATTGAAGAATGATGAAAATGGTAATATCATCGTAGATCCGGATGCCAAGCTGGAAGAGGAATTGATCGTACGCCCAACTTCCGAAACAATTATTTGGGATACTTACCGAAAATGGATCCAATCCTATCGTGATCTACCTCTTCTGATCAATCAATGGGCTAATGTTGTCCGCTGGGAGATGCGCACCAGACTCTTTTTAAGAACAGCGGAGTTTTTATGGCAAGAGGGTCATACAGCTCATGCCACTAAAGATGAGGCTATCGCTGAAGCGGAACAAATGATCAATATCTACGCGGAGTTCGTAGAAAATTATATGGCTGTCCCGGTAATTAAGGGGTTAAAGACAGAAAGCGAGCGGTTTGCCGGTGCGTTGGAAACGTATTGTATTGAGTCCTTAATGCAGGATGGTAAGGCCTTACAAGCAGGGACCTCTCATTTTCTGGGTCAAAATTTTGCAAAAGCCTTTGATGTTAAATTCACCGATAAAGATGGAAAGCTGGATTATGTTTGGGCTACTTCGTGGGGAGTTTCTACTCGCTTGATGGGCGCTTTGGTAATGACCCACAGTGACGATAACGGATTGGTATTACCTCCGAATTTGGCACCGAATCAAGTGGTTATTATTCCTATCTACAGAGATCAGGCACAATTTGAAGCAGCGTCTGAAGTTGCGGAAAAGTTAATGAAGGAATTGAGGTCGAAGGGGCTGCGTGTTAAATTTGATAATAGAGATACCCAAAAGCCCGGATGGAAATTTAATGAATATGAATTGAAGGGTGTTCCGGTACGAATAGCCATCGGACCTAAAGATATTGAGAATGGCACCTTTGAAATTGCGCGTAGAGATACATTGTCCAAAGAACTAATTTCGGCTACTGAAGTGGTAGATCACGTTGTGGACTTAATGGATACAATTCAGCAAAACTTATACGACAGGGCACTTACAATGCGTATTGAAAATACAACAGAAGTGTCCAGTTATGATGAATTTAAAAAAGTATTGGATTCCAAAGGAGGATTTATATTGGCACATTGGGATGGGACTGCCGAAACGGAAGAACGGATCAAGAATGAGACCAAAGCCACTATTCGTTGTATCCCGTTGGAAGAAGATCTCATGTCTGGAAGCTGTATGGTGACAGGGAAACCATCCTCGCGAAAAGTGTTATTTGCCAAGGCATATTAATTTTTTTGGAAAAAAATAATACAGCACTTGTAGCATTTAAAAATTGTTGTATTTTTGCATCCGCATTTTAAAACAAATGGCCCATTCGTCTAGTGGTTAGGACGCAAGGTTTTCATCCTTGAAACAGGAGTTCGATTCTCCTATGGGCTACAAAATACAATTACATAGATATTATGGCAAATCATAAATCAGCTTTAAAGAGAATTAGAAACAACGAGACAAAGCGTCTTCTGAACCGTTACCAACACAAGACCACACGTAACGCCATGAAGAAGTTGAAGGAGTTGACCGATAAGAAAGAGGCAGAAAAAATGTTTCCTGAGGTTGTTTCTATGCTTGATAAATTGGCAAAGAAAAATGTTATTCATGCCAACAAAGCGTCAAACCTTAAGTCAAGTTTAGCTAAGCACGTAGCGGCACTATAATCGCAAAACTTACTTTTTAAAATAAAAGGCACTCCTTCAATGTTTTTGAAGGAGTTTTTTTATTTGAATAGATAGTAATTTAATAAGGTGAATACTCCGATCAATAAGATCAGTGCCAGGGAAATGACTTTGAATCTTTCCTGTGGGATATACGTCAAAATAAGTTTTCCAACATAGGTTCCGACAATTCCGATCAACAATAAAAAGGGAACGTACTTTAGATCATGGTTGTGAATGTATCCGTTCTGATAATAGACGAAAGTTCGCGAGCTATCGATCATTAAATCAATAAAGGCGGATGTTGCAATAAAAACACTCTTTTCCAAATTAAATGCAGCCATAGTCAGACCTCTTATTGCACCACCCGTTCCTAAAAGGCCTGCAGTAAATCCAGAGATTGCGCCACCGAATATCGATTGGTTTCTTTTGGGAGGGATGACGAGATTGTTTTTAATTAGGAACAATAAACTCAGGAGAATTAAAAATACCCCCAGAAAAACTTCCAGGTAATCGGTTTTTATAACTTTTGACATATAGCCTCCCACAACAACAAAAATTACCGAGGGAACCCCTATGTATAGCAATAGTTGTTTGTTCAGCCCTTTTTTGAACAAGAATATCTTACTCAAATTACTGGAAAGATGAAAAAGCGCCGTTAATCCCAATACCGTATAAAAGTCAAAATAAAAATTTCCCAGAGGAACAAAAAACACAGAGGAACCAAAGCCGCCAATAGTGCCGATTATTTCGGCGAGCATCGCCAGCAATAGAAAAGTTTCGTTAAGTTTCAATGTATGTGGTCGGGATGAAAAATGGTCAATCCCTTATTAATTATTTCACATTCTTAGGTACCAACTTGCTAAAATCACCCCCGTTTCTCGCGATATCTCTCACAATGGTAGATGATATATGCGAAGCTTCAGGAGCGCAAATAATAAAAATGCTTTCAACTCCGGTAAGCATCGCGTTGGTTTGAGCAATGGATTTTTCATAGGAAAAGTCAAGCGAATTCCGAAGTCCTCTGAGGATAAAGGGGGCCTCCTCCGACGTGCAAAAATCAACCGTTAATCCTGTATAGGTTTTGACTTTGATCTTTGAATTTCCTTCGAAGATTTCCTCAATGAACTTTTTTCGTTCCTCCAAAGACCACATAGCTGTTTTGTCTGAATTTACGCCTATGGCTATGATGATCTCATCAAACAACTCCAACCCGCGTTCGATGATATTTATATGCCCTAAGGTAATTGGGTCAAAAGATCCTGGAAATAGTGCTCGTTTCATAATTTAAAGATATTACTTTTTTAGCAATGCTTCTTCAATGAGCAAGCTGAAGAAATTTGTAAGAGACATTCCCGCCTCCCTTGCTTGTTTGGGTATAATACTTTCTTTAGAAAGTCCCGGGGTTGTATTCGTCTCAATGAAATAGGGTACCCCATTTTGAATGATAAAGTCTGAACGAGTAATTCCCTTCATATTTAACAATTGGTATATTCTCTTAGCTTCATTTTGTACAGCCAAAGTTTCTGCAATTGAAATTCTTGCCGGAGTGATCTCCTGGGATTTACCCAAGTACTTGGCAGCATAATCAAAAAATTCATTCTCCGAAACGATCTCTGTCGGTGAGAAAACAATCAAGTTGTCACCGGTCCTAAAGACTCCCACCGACACCTCAGTTCCTACTAAGGCTGTTTCTATAATTATTTCTTTGTCTTCCGAAAAGGCCTTTTCTAAGGCGGGATTCATTTCCTCCAATGTATGCACTTTACTGACTCCAAAACTCGATCCGGAACGATTGGGTTTAACAAAACAGGGGAGGCCGACAGTTTTAATGATTTCATCTAACTGTAACCGATCACCTTGATTCACATAGAAAGAATTGGCGCATTTGACACCGAAGTTTTTGAGCACCGAAAGACAATCTCGTTTATTAAAACTAAGGGCTGCCTGATAAAATCCTGTACTGGTCTGGGGAATACCTAATAGCGCTAAATAGGCTCCTAAAAATCCATCTTCCCCCGGAGTACCATGAATGGTATTAAAAACAACATCCGGATGTATGACGGTGTTGCCATTATGAAAACTGAATTCGCCTTTGTTCACCGGATATTGGATTCCTTCTGTCGAAACATAGTGCCATCCATCCTTCAGAATGTGAACAGGATAAATTTCGTACTTTTCAGCGTCCAATGATTCACACACCACACTACCACTGTATAAGGATATCTGAAATTCACTCGAATATCCACCCATAGCGACGGCTACTTTCTTTTTGCCCATACCAAAGAGGTTTTAACTGCGTTAACAAAAATATCACTAATACAGATAAACATACTAAATTTAGGTTTAGTATTTTTGTCGGCTAAGCAATTGTCTATGACATTTTTCAAATTTTTGTTCACTAAAATATTTTTAAAACAAATAGGGTATGCCATCGGGGTCCTGATCGTGATCGCTTTCCTAATTCTCACCTGGTTACGTTTTAGTACAAATCATGGTCAACAGATTGAGGTTCCCGATCTAGCTAAAATGAACTTAGAGGAAGTTACAGAGGCGCTCAACGAATTGGATCTGAAATATGAAATCATGGATACCACCAATTACAATCCTGAATTTCCGTATCAGACAGTTATTGAGCAAATCCCAAAGGCGGGGAAATTTGTGAAAGAGAACCGTAAAATCTATCTCTCTATCAATCGTTCGGGATATCCAATGATTGAAATACCTATGGTTCTGGGAAAGACAATGCGACAAGCAGAGCCAAGTTTAAAGGCACTAGGTTTTCAGATAGGCAAAATACGTTTTCGTAAATATATCGCCAAGGATGAATTGTTAGAAATGAGCCATGAAGGCAAAAAGATCCAACCGGGAGAAAAACTACAAAAAACCTCTGTGATTGATTTGGTGTTGGGTGATGGTAAAGGAGGATTAAACCCCGAAGAATTGGATGCCGTTCCAAATGAATTGGACGTGAATCAAAATCAAGAAAACGGAGATGGAGAAAATTGAAGGGCCCGAATTGGATGACAATGGTAGTGACGACCTCTATGAACATTTCAAATTTGTAGCAGATAAAGGGCAACAGCCACTTCGGGTGGATAAATACCTAATGAACCGGATCGAAAATGCCACCCGCAATAAAATTCAAAAGGCCGCCAAGGATGGTAATATCTACGTCAATCAAAATCCTGTTAAATCCAATTACAAGGTAAAGGGTAATGATGTGGTCACGGTGATGTTTGAACATCCGCCCTACGAATTTTTACTGGTACCTGAAAACATTCCCATCGATATCGTCTATGAGGATGATCAGGTAATTGTGGTCAATAAGCCCGCCGGAATGGTAGTACACCCCGGACACGGCAATTATAGCGGAACCTTAATAAATGCCCTCACATATCATTTTGAAAATCTACCCGACAATAGCAGCGGTAGGCCCGGATTGGTGCATCGTATCGATAAAGATACCAGCGGTCTTCTGGTGATCGCCAAAACGGAGGAAGCCATGACTCATTTGGCCAAACAGTTTTTTAATAAATCTACGGAGCGGGAATATGTGGCTTTGGTATGGGGAAATGTGGAAGAAGACCAAGGTACCGTGGAAGGGAACATCGGGCGACATCCGAAAAATAGACTCCAAAATACGGTGTTCCTAGGAGAGGACGCGGATGAAAAGGGGAAGCCGGCTGTTACGCACTTTAAAGTGTTAGAGCGGTTGGGCTATGTCACCTTGCTTTCTTGCCGATTGGAAACAGGTAGAACCCATCAAATTAGGGTTCATCTGAAGCACATCGGTCATACCTTATTTAATGATGAGCGATATGGTGGCCATCAGATTTTAAAAGGAACTCATTTTACGAAGTACAAACAATTTGTTGAGAACTGTTTTAAGATATTGCCGCGTCAAGCACTTCATGCACGTACGTTAGGGTTTATTCATCCTACAACGGAAAAATTTCTGAGATTCGAAACCCCTGTTCCTGAAGATATAGAAAGCTGTTTGGAAAAATGGCGTAACTATTCTCAGCATGTCATAGAATAAATTTTCTTTATTGAGCAATTAATCCAAAAAATGAGCTCATTTTTTATAGGGGCAAATTCTTCTTATTTTTACGAAAAAGAACGCATATGAAGTTAGTACTTTCACCGGCAAAATCGTTAGATTTTGATTCAGAGTTACCTACTCCTTTACACACAGAAGCACTCTTTTTAGGGGAAGCAGCCAAACTGAATGCCGTATTAAAAAAGAAATCCGCCCGAAGCCTTTCTAAGCTCATGAGTATCTCGGATAATTTGGGTCGATTGAATTACGAGCGCAATCAGGAATGGAACTTGCCTTTTAACGAGGATAACGCAAGACCGGCGGTTTATGCTTTTAGTGGCGACGTCTATCGCGGACTGGATGTCTATACTCTGCCACCGGACAAAATGGATCGTATGCAACATACCGTTCGCATTCTTTCCGGATTGTATGGAATACTGAAGCCTTTAGATCTTATACAGCCCTATCGTCTAGAAATGGGAACCCATATGACGGTAGGGAAGAATAAAAACCTGTATGAATTCTGGAAAAAGAAAATTACTCAAAAACTCAACGAAGAATTGCAGAACGGGGAGCTTTTTCTGAATTTGGCCAGTAACGAATATTTTAACGCAATTGACACCAAATCGTTAAAAGTACCCGTGGTTACTCCGGTCTTCAAAGAATTAAAGAATGGGGAATACAAGGTAGTTTCGATCTTTGCGAAATTAGCGCGTGGGTATATGACCCGCTTTATTTTGGACACTAATGCTTCCACTTTGGATGATATAAAGGCTTTTGATTACGAGGGGTATCAATACAGTGAGCATCTTTCCACGGAGAGAGAGCTTGTCTTTATCCGGTAAGGTGTTTCATCATATACATCCATATCCGCCTTTTATTCCGGAAAATACGACCAAGCTTATTGTAGGGACACTCCCTCCTCCACGATTTACCCTTGGGGTGCTGAAAGAGGGAGATGTAGATTTTTGCTACGGAAGCAGAGATGGCCAATTATGGCCGATCTTGAATGAGATCTATGCGTTGGATCTTTCCTTTGAATCAACAGAAAAGGCGGTCCTGGAGCGCAAGGCATTCCTTGAAAAAAGAGGGTTAGGTATCTGTGATATTGTCTCTTCTGCGAAGAGAGCGAAAATAGATGCGAGTGATCTTGGCATGCAGGACATTCAGTTGCGCGATTTAATTGAAATTCTTCAAATGAATCCCACCGTCACCACCTTATTATTTACAGGAGGGAATAGTAAAAATGGACCGGAATATTTCTTTCGAAAACTGCTCAGGTCATATCATATAACACTTGAAGTTGTATCGACGGAAGTGCCTCGAATTCACAACTTTTCACTTCCGAATTCTAACCGGGTTATAGAAACGGTTTCACTTACTGCCCCTTCCGGGGCGGCCAATAGAGCAGTGGGAAGTATGGAAGCCTATAAGCTGTTAAAAAACAAACACCCTGAAATGACGACCGTCGATTTCAGGGTGCTTCAGTATCAAAAGTTCTTCTGATTAAGGCGTAAATGTGAAAACATCCAGCGGAGCGTTATTGCTAACGACCAAATAGTGAAGGGTGCCTCCGACTTCTATCTTTTTAATATCTTTTGCATCTGACGGAATATATGGGTCAAATCGTTTATCAAAGGTGAATTGTCCTTTTCCATTCCCTAATAATACATAGCCAAAATTACCATCGTACTGTATGGTTTCCACTTCGGCATCATACAGTCCACCAATTCCCATAATGTCTTTATTTCCATCGCCATTGAAATCTTCAATTACCATCCCCATCGTTGGACCCATTTGTGCCTCGTTCGGAAGATACATCGGTTTAAAAATTCCGTTACCTTCATTTATAACAATGAGACTCCTGAACTCATTGGCCGAGAGTTTATAAGCATCCTTTAGTTCGTCTTCACCATATATATCTTTAAATTCAAGGTGAGCAAACTCCTTATAGGTTTTAATTTTATCTAAAAGGAAAGGATTTTGCTGTGAACTACATTCTTTTCCCCTCACCGGAACAATCTTGCCGCCGCTATACTTACTAAGTGCCACATCAAAGGAGCCATTTTGGTCGAAATCTTTTGCATTTATAAACAAGGGTTTTTCCTTGGACGGATGAAATTTGTTGTTGGCGCCTAAATTGCCTAAAATATAATCCATATCTCCGTCATTATCCAGATCACCGGCAGTGACGCTGAACCACCAGCCCGTCATATCTTCCAATCCCTGAATGGACAGGTCCTTGTCGAACTTGCCATTATTATTCTTAAAAAATGTAGGGGCCATCCATTCTCCGACCACCATTAAATCTCCATCTCCATCACCGTCGTAATCCGTAAAAATGGCTTCAGATACCATTCCTATTTCTCCCAAATTCGGGTTATCGGGAGTTGCATCTCTGAACTTTCCATTTTCATTTACTAAGACAAAAGAAGGGGGTGACAGAGGATATTTACCGGGAACAACATTTCCGCCGACAAAAAGATCCATATCTCCATCCCCGTCAATATCGCTGGCAGCTATCGCCTTACCCGAAACGAGCATTTTGGGGAGTGCGTTTACATCTTTGGTAAAATTTCCTTTCCCATCGTTCAAATAAATACGGTCTTGTAATAGCGGACTGTTCACCGGCAGTTCATAACCGGCACTCACTACATAGAGGTCTTGATCGCCATCTCCTTCTGCATCAAAAAAGATAGCGTTGGCATCCTCGTATGCTTTTTCTTTAGACCAAAGTGCAGTATTCGATGATTGAAACTTTCCGTCGTTTTTTTGAATATATAGACCGGCAGCATTTCCGGCAGCATTTCCGACGAAAAAATCTTCGAGCCCATCATTATTGACATCCGCAACGGCCATTTTGGTGCCTTTTGTCGATTGTTTCTGGGGAAGAAGCAATTGAACACTGTAATCATCAAAATCATTTTCGATCTGTTGATAGGTTATGCCGAGATCAGTAGGATGGATCGTTTGTTTTTTTAATAAAGGAAAGGGTAAAGCAAGCTGCCCGTCCGTGGCACTTGTATAAGCGAAAACTACTTTTTGGTTCGATTTGGTTTTGCCCAGTTGTGAAATTTTTCCATCGGGCCAAACCACAGCAATGGATATAATTTCATCCAGTTTATTGATCCCAAAGGTCAGTGCGGGGGATACAGACGATTCAAAGCCTCGATTCATGAATAGATCTTGCTTTTGGAATCCTTCCTCCGTTTCAATATACACCGTTGATCCTATGGCCAATCTATTGGATCGGGGCCCTTCTAGTTCTATTTTCAGGTAGTTGTTTGTACTTGTATTTTCGTAAATGCTGGCTTCAGAATTCAGA
>JAHEMZ010000108.1 GCA_024643385.1 Flavobacteriaceae bacterium
CATGCATGTGAACGTCAATGATCGGCAATTTTCCATCTTGAGCATTTACAATAAACGCAACAAAAAATGTCAAATAGAATGTGATGTTGTACTTCATGATTACTTTAAATTGCCACTAACGTTTCGGCTATGATTTCGTTGTGGAATCATCCTCAGGATTATTCCGCTTAAGAAATCAGCCGTTGATTAATACTATTAATTTGGTGTGGCACATAACCACAATGAATTATAGCTATTGTTGTGCACGGTAATTTAAATTAAATAGCCATACACCACACCAGCAAACCATATAATAAATCCTGTTGTCATAGACCAGTCCATCTTTTTTCTGTGTCTGTAAAATATATAATAAAAGACCAAGAACGTTAAAAAATAGAGTATTGCGGAAATTATAAAAGGTAATATATCTACAAGCTTATTGAAAACTCTATCTATTCCAGGTCTTAGCATCAGAAACGAACCAAATAACATTAAAAATTTATGATCTACTAAATTTGTTTTTCTTCCCTTATAGGCTATAAAGATTAATATAACAGCAAATATGTAAAGACATAATAGTCCAAGTCCATTAGAATCAATTGTGCCTTTTTTGACTAACATTTCTATATAAATAGCAAAGCTGGATGGAATCAATAGTATAAAAACGACAAAGCTGTAAACACCTATTTTTTTATGTAAATCAATCCTCTGCCTATTTATTAATCCACTTTGCATCACTAAAAGTGAAAACCAAGAAAAAGCAAGCAGTCCATGTACAATAAAAATTGGGTTAGAGTTACTTGGTTGACCTGTGTCATAAAGCCAGTTGTCAGAAAAGCCGATCATCATGACTAACCAAAATATGATTGACATGTTAAAGTAGAATTTACTTTTTCTCATTTAGTCTTCGATTATTGTGCACAACCTGTTTGTGTATAATTTCGTTGCGTGTTTCAGCAACTAAATTAGCAAATACAGACCGAATAGAAAATCCGCGAGAACAATCAATTACTTATAGCCATTGTTGTGTTTAGTTTATTTTTGGTTCTTGTTGGGTTCGGCAGTGAATTCCACCACCACCCCAATTGATAGGTAACGCATCGTACGTAACTATATCTCGATTCGGAAAATACCTCTTTAAAATTGTTCGAAGCTTTTCATCTTTATCTTTTTCAGATTGTGGCATTCCTTCTTTCCAATATTCCGATGCTATCACTACCCCATTGGTAATCGTGAAATTGGCATATTCTAAAGCAGGAACAAATTTGATAGAATCTCCTAAAGAAATATTCTTTCTGGACTCTTCATTTAATAAACCGTAATAAATTGGTTCCGTCATGATGGCTGGATACACATATAGTGAATAATCGGGTGCTTCTACTGTAACGATATTGTAAGGTTCACCATTTGGCTGACGAGCAGCCTTTAATTGGGCTAAATTCTGCTGAAAAACTTCATAATCATGGGATAGCAGAGTATTTTTATAGCGGTCATTATCTGAAATAACCGTTGCTAAAATAGTTGTATCATTTAGAAATCGGGTTGTAACATCGATATGTCCATTTGCTCCTTGTCCTATAAATTCGCCAATTTTAATCATTGGTTTATCAATCAATGGAAATTCATCGAGCCATATAATTTGTTCTTTGCCAAGTTTGTTTAGCAGGATTTTTTCGACTTCAACTATTTTTTTATCTGGATTTCTTTGTGTTGCCAATGCCTTATAGGCAATAACAGTGTTACTGTTTACCTCTATTGCACCACCTTCTATATATAGACCTAGAGAGTCTTTTTCATATCCCTTTAAATCCTTCAGAGTGTTAGATAATAAACCCCTTTGGTCTGTATCACAATCATAGACTCCATAACAACTCCATTCGAAATCCAAAACTTTGAGTAGTTCTCCATTTGTTATAAACATTAAAGGGTCACGCATCCAAGAGGATGGATAAGGCAGTTTGATAAATTCCAGACTATCTAGATTTGCAGACAATTCCCGGAGTTTTTCCTTGCCAAAGTTCATCAGAGAATCGTTATCATACACCACTTTAGTTTTTATGTGTTTTGAAAGGATTGTAATAAGTTTCAATCGTGCTTGTTCATTCGATATTGCATTATAAGGTTCAAAATTAAAGTCTGTCCAAATAGCTTTGTGAGGCTCCCATTCTGGTGGATAATTGAATTCTTTATTTGATTCGTTCGGTTGCCCACAACTTAAAGTGATTAGTAGAATTAGAAGAGTTCTTATTTTCATTTTTTTTAAATTAAACACAACGGTTTTGTGTATGATTTCGTTACGTGTTTCAGCAACTAAATTAGCAAATACAGACCGAATAGAAAATCCGTGAGGATTTTCAGAAGTAGGCGAGAACCAGCAATTACTTATAGCCATTGTTGGCATTTGTTTTATTTTCCCATCAATTTTTTGAGCGTTCCCTTTCGTCCATTGTTACCTTGTCTCGGATTTGCCAATTACCGTTTTCTTTGGACATTACGTAAGTAGTGTTTATTCTTCTTGTTGGTGTAACAACGTTATTTATAATTTGTCCCTCCCGTTCATGGTACTCATGCAATATGGCAACATCTGGTCGAATAAAGATAACTTCAGGCTCGTCTTGCCTTCCAACTTTTGAAATGGAGTAACCAGGAAGATTGTGTAGATATTTTGTAAAATTAATAATCGTGTCTCTTCCATGAAAAACTCTTCCGAATGCCTGTAGCCATCTAGCGTCTTCGGCCCAAACAATTAAGTTCAGACTGTCGTTATCAACTCTCAGACTGTTTTTATAAGTGGTAATCACAGAAAGTGTGTCTTGTATCGATGGAATAGTATTATCTATTATTAGCTCGTCACTTTTGCGTTGATTGCAACTATTAAAAGTTAGTAAACCAATTATGATTAAACCTGCCTTAATGAAATTCAATATATTTTTCATGTTCTTTTAATAAATGGTAACGGTTAGTATATGAAAAGTAGGCGATTACTAAGCACTAAACTTTCAGTTAAGCACAAACTTTGATACGAGCTATAAGCCTTGATATTACTACTATTTCGCATTTTTTTTTATACATTGTTAGCCTTTCGTTATTTATTTTTCCTTTTTAAGGATGTAATAATTGTATATTTCATCGATTCGATACTCATTATTTTTTATAGTGATTTTTTCGTTTCCATACA
>JAHEMZ010000109.1 GCA_024643385.1 Flavobacteriaceae bacterium
TGAGTTCCGACGAGGTTTCCCTGGAGCTCAGCCTGCCCAACCGGGCCGGTATCCTCACACCCGCAGACGGGCTCGACCCCGGGGAAGAGGTGACCATGCTGGTAATGCCGGTAATGCTGAATTCCTAAACCCAGGAAAATATTGCCGTTTCAACCGGGATTCACAAAGCGGATCCATATATCCTCTTTCTTTACCTGATAGCGATTATCTGTGGCTCTTGATGGTTTACAAAGTAAATTAGCTACTGTGCCTGGGTTGGCACATTAATTATACTGTCGGGGACAGCTATCTGAATCCCTTGAGGTTCTCCTCACTTGATTCAGTTAAACCTCAAATTTTCATATAAGATTTCCGAGATGCTACAACATCTTAGTTTTTTCTTTGATTTTTTTGAGAAACAAAGTATACCTGGACTTTACAATCATCTTCCCGTAGCGTACCGGCCGCTTTCGCATGGAACGGAAAAATCTACCGTGGGCAACTGGAACGTGTTGACCATCAGCAACATCCCTGAGTACATTGGAATCAGTAAAAAAAATGTGGCGAATGCATATGGATGTATAGAAAGAAGCTATCGGCTCGGCTTTGCGATGGATCTTACCCCTTTTGGCAGCGCTAGTGAATTTTTGCGCAATCAACTCGGCAAGAAAGGCTACAAAAATCTTCGACAAGACCGTCAACGGCTTGACCGGGACCACCAACCTAAATTTGAGTGTTATTATGGCGATATCGATACCGCTACCTACGCCGTATTAATCGAAACGCTTGAAGACTTTATTAAAACGCGATTCTCTGGCCGCACTAAACACCACGCGGCATTGAAACGGTGGGACCATTATAAACAGAATATCATCGAGCAGGTAAGGCTTAAAAAAGCCTCCATTTTTGTGCTCTGGGTTGCCGAAAAGCCCATAGCCATTACAGTTAATTACCATTTATTTGACATAGTGTTTTTCTCAATCAATTCATTTGACTCTGCATTTGGCAGTTACAGCCCAGGAAGGCAGATGTTTATCAGGCAAATAAAGTGGTGTTATGAAAACAAGGTTCGCCTGATCGATATGGGGTGGGGATCTTTTGAGTACAAAATTAAATTCTCCAACGCCGTTTACAAATTGAAAACCCAGGTACTTTACCCCAAACGCAACTTGCTAATGCAGCCGTTTGCGCAATTATTGAGTGCCTTATTAGAAATGAAATACTACCTGGTTATGCTCCGCGATCGGAATTTTCAAAATCCGGAAGTCAAGTTCAAGAACCGGTGGCTAAATTCTTATCAAAATTAATCAGGTTATCAGCCTCTATTTTACAGTGGTGAAGCAACCAGAAGGTTATTGATACATCATGGCACTGCGATTTATTCAAACATTTAACTTTCACAATTGCCTGTATGAAAACAATGCGCTACCGGCCTTTTATGAATGTTCGGGATCAAATGGCATTGGTAAATTACCGGTCACGCCCGGGCTAAGCATCGTCCGCCTGATCCCTCCTTATATAAAAATGGATGTTTCGGAAATCAATTCAAAACACCGGAGGTATACATTCTACAATCATATCGACTACCTGATAGATTTATCGGTGGAACCTAATTCTGAAAGGCTCTTTCGGAGTGTTCTGGGTGGGCGGAACTTTAAAAACAGGCGAAGGGAACACCGTCGCCTCTTGGAGGACACAGCGTTTAAACAGCAAATATATTTCGGGGCTATAGACAAAGCTGAATACTTTTTTATAATGGATCGATTCAAGGCCATGATAAAAACCCGTTTCACACAACGGAACATGAAACACGATGCACTGGAGCGATGGGATGAATATATGGATACCACCTATGGCAGGATACTGGAAAAAAAAGCCTCACTATTCGTCTATTACAACAAGCTTCAACCGATTGCCATCGGGCTGAATTTTCACCGTGAGCAGGCCTTATTCAGTGCTATAACCACCTATGACATACAATATCACAAGTATGGCCTTGGCCTTCAGTTGCTCATGGCAAAGATCGAATGGGCCTATGAACTGGGAATAAAGTTCGTCGATCTGGGATGGGGTGATCTGGAACACAAAAAAGCCTTGGCGAACAGGCTTGAGACCTATCGAACCGATGTGGTATACCCCGTTGGAAAGCCGTGGCTGAAACTCCTGGCATTTGTTATTGTAAAGGCCATGGACTTTAAACGCTCCCTAAGGAAACTAAAAGCAAATAGCAGGCCTAGACCATCAGATAGCCTGCAATAAAATCTCACTTGCCGGTCGAAACGCCGGAGCTATGGCATTCCTGATAGTTTCTTGACTCTTCATTTCGTTAATTCCCTATAATGCTGGAGATCAGCGCTTATCTGAGCCTGATATCGAGATTTATACTATTCAAAGGATGATGGTCTAATTTAGTTAGCCCTAATTTCAATCTTTTGATTATGGGAAAATTAATGTTTGGAATTGCGTCCTTCGCATTTCTTTTTGCTTCCTGTGAAACCGAACCGATAGCCCAGGAAAGCCTGCAGGGCGTCGAGAGTAGAGGTTCAATCCGTCAAAAGAGCGAGGCTGTGGAGTCGGACTCAAACGAAAACGGCTGCGAAACCGCATTTGGACGGTACTGCGAATGTGCCAGCCAAAATACCTGCTTCTCCGATTTTGGTATAAGCCGATGGGGTTGGTCTGTGGAACTAAACACATACCAGACCTATAGATTCAACCTTTTTGCCGGAGCCGGGCAATGTGTTCTCGATAAGGGGGAATATGTCGGGTACGTCGAGGTAACCTTCCACGATGACGGCACGGTTAGCACCGGGCCTGTTACCATGCTGGACGGTTTCAGTATGACGGAATTCCATTTCTATTCCGGGGATACTGAAATGCCCTTAGGAAACAACGGAAGTATGACAGCTGCCCCGGGTAAGTACACCAATACTGGCGACGTAAATGATGATAAGAAAGTTAATGTCATTGTTCACGCGGTGGTTTGCGCGGATGAAAATTAACTTTCCGAAATTCACATGTGCATTGCCTTTAAGGCATAACAAGGGTGGGCACTGGGCCCACCCTTTTTCATTAAATGGCCTGGTTCAAGAAATAAACCGTATCGTCATAAAATAATTCGGCCCTTCCCCGTTGCTGGCCCGCACGGCATTCACAATGGGCA
>JAHEMZ010000057.1 GCA_024643385.1 Flavobacteriaceae bacterium
GCATAGATATATACGTCATCGATCAACACTTTGGCGGCTGTTCCCTTTCTTGCTCCGGCCTTTACCATGAATTGCAATACCACATTTGGATTCAAAAAGGCTTCCGGATGCAAGGCATAGGTAAATTCTTGATAGGGTGTATCGACATTCTCAAAACCTCTGGGGTCGGTTCCCATGAGTAATTTCGGTCCAAAGGATTGTCCACCATTCGTAGAGAGCTTTACGTACAGTTTCACGTGCTTCATGTCTCCTGTGGCGACCGTGGCGATCCAAAATTTGGTGACCACATCCTTAAGCCCCGACAGATCGAGATCGACCTGGGCTATAATTTCTACCTCCTCTTCGTCTTCCCCCTCTTCCAACATGGGCCACAGACCTAAGGCTCCGGTACCATTTCTTACATTCGTTTCTTCTTGAAAAATTCGAATCCCATCTACATAATTTCCAAACCAATTATTGATAAAATAGATGTCTGTTCCTTGGGTGAACATTTCGTTATCGAAACCCTCGGTGTAAGGAAACTGGTTCACTTGCCCAATGGTAATTGAGCCAAAAGTACCTACAATAGATACCAGCAATAAAAGTATAATTCGTTTCATAACTCCTTATTTAAAAGTTAATTTAATTTTTTACATAACTAATTAAGCACTACTTCCATCGCACTAAAGCCAAATAGACATTATTGCGATAAAAGTCCCTTTACACGATGTTTCTGTCGATAAAAGGAAGAACTGTTAAACCTTGCGCAGCAAGCACTAAAGAAATTGGTGTTGATTGATAGCTGTAATAAGACGATAGATTTCATACTTACAGACCTTAGAAGCCTCAAAAAGTAGGAAATTTACTTACAAGAAAGCATGACCGATCACCTTGCAAAAAAGTAAGTTTTTCCGTACCTTATAGGTTTATTCCTTGTCTTAAAAAGATGTTATTCCCCATTCATACTTTAGATTTAAGTATCTCTCAAGTTTTTGTATTATCACGTTTATTTTAACTAAATTTATACTAGTTATTTAACCCGCCATTATGTCTACGCTACTATTAAATAGGAACTTAGGAATCCAAGTATCCAACGTAAAACTTTCCACATCAATACTTACTCTCCTGTTTATCTGTCAGGTAGGTTGGTCGCAATCTTATACCAGTCGTGAGGGAGATTCAATAAATCCCAGATACTATCTATGGGCCGGGCTTTATTACCCCAATATGAACACGACGCTCAGGATCGATTCAAAAAAAGGTATCGGGACAGAAATAGGACTGGAAGACGATCTAAACTTATCGGAAGAACTTGGTGTGTTTAGATTAGATGGTATGGTTCGATTGACGGAAAACTCTCAACTTTTAGTAACCTATACCGGTATTAAGAGAAACAAAAGTCTCTTCCTTGAAAAGGACATCAAATTTGGGGATACGATATTTAAGGCTAATTCAGGGGCAGAATATAAATTCAACGTAGATTATATAGGGGCAACCTATCGCTATAACTTTTTTAATGAACGCAATTGGAATGCAGGATTGTCCGGAGGGGCAAGAGGAGTTATTATCAACACTTCCTTGAATGCCCGGTTAAATGATCTTTCCTATGCACATGACGCCACTTTAACAGCCCCTGCGATCTTGTTAGGTGTGCATGGGAGTGCGTACTTAACTCCCCGATTATTGGCAAGATATTCGCTGGAGTTCTTTTATCTGAAAATCAATGATATTAAAATTAATATTGTTGAATCAAATGCTTCGGTCCACTATTTTATATTCAAGAATGTTGGTTTAGGCCTCGCTTATTCCACCAATAATTATCGGCTCACCAATTTACCTTTATGGGGAGATTCCGAGGGGAAGGTCAATTTTGAATTCGGAGGCTTGAATATGTATCTCACCAGTCGGTTCTAAGGTCACCGAACGCCATCTTATTTAGGAAAAAGAAAGACCACCACGGCTCTCACTCCTATATCTGCTTTTCCACCGTCAGGGGCGGCCAAATTAAATCGCGGACCTATTGCGAATTGGGTCTTTTGCGATCCCAAACTGGTCACGGCACTGATGGTAGGATTGAACCATACCACGGTAGTGTCCGACTGCCAATTTTGAGTGATCTCAAAATTACCTCCGATACCGGCACCACTTTTCCAGTTATAATTAAAGAATGGCTGAAAAAACAAGGAACTTACATCGCCCCTATCCTTATCCCCTGCCACACTCCAAATTTGATTGATCAATCCCCCAACGGTGATTCCTTTGTTCTGGTATAATCCCACAGCCGTTGGACCCACACCAAACTTCTTTGTGGTTAGATAATCATTCGTGCCTGTGGGAATCAAAAATACAGGACCAGCTCCCCAGGTAATCCCGTTCTTGGAATTTGAAGGACTTAGAAAGGCGCTCATCACCGCATCTCCTAATCCACTTTCATTATTTCCCACTCCCGTGATATTGTATTGTGTGATATATGGCAATACCACACGAGTGATCAGATTGAGATTGTCGGTGAGACTTATGGGTACAACAGGTTGAATATTCAAGGTATTTCTCGAACCATTGGCTTCCCCAATACCAAGTTCAGTATTGTTTTGAAAGGGTAAACTAATCAAACTGGAAATAGGATTGGCCAATTTCTTTGCTAAGTCCTCCGCACTTTCCGGTTGAGGAGCTTGTTCTGCGTCTTGCGCATTCAATAAGGGGGATAAGCATAAAAACAGGATCCCATAAAACAGCATTTTTCTATTATTCATCATAATAATTAAAGGTTAAAGGTTAAAACCAAATTTAATCACAGGACCAAAGGTCGTCATATCATACAAAAACCCATCATTGTTTAATATCCCCTCTGAACTACTGCTGTTTTCATAATTGGCCCCAATCACTCGATAACCACCGGTAAGTTGGAACAATTCTGAAAATCGATATCCGGCGTACGCCTGGGCTTGGTAGGCAAATTTTGAACCTATACCAAATCCCCCAACATCAACTCTAACCTGATAGATAAATTTTTCGCCTCGTTTACTGGCCGTACGTGCAATAATCATCGGGTCAAACCAGGTTTGAGAAATTTCACGAGTTCTCTGATTTATCCCCTGTTGTAGGTTCTTAACCCCAATATCGGTTTTTAATTTAATGGAGTTCAGGTTCCCTCCAACTCCCAGATCCAACCAAGGCATAACATGATAAAGTCCCGAAATATTCCACGCAAATTGTTTTGCACGTATATTCCCCTTTACAATAAGTAGATTCGGTTCTACATCCTGTTTAAGGTGCATATAAATAAAATCAGACCCTATGGACCATTTGTCATTGTACACCTCTGTATTCAACATGGCTGCCATTTGTAGCCGCTTAAAAATATCTCCCGGATTGGCATCTACCGAGATCTCCGGCAATGCTCCCAATCCGGAAGTCCCGCTCATATTGGGGAGCATCAGATACGGTTCAATGAGGAAATGCCATTTCATATCGGAACTTCCTGCAGCAGGTTCCATCGTTTCCTGTGCAATTCCGTTTGAATTAAATACAAGAACCGTGATAAAAATTAAAAATAAATGTTTCATGTATATAAAGTGTATTCAGATTAAAGTTAACAATCGGGCCCTATTTTCACTTCACTTTTTCCAATGTTAAAGCCATGGCTTCGGCATAGGTCAAAACCACCACTTCTCCAACGTGTAGTTGTTCTATCAATACACTGTCTTCTACTTCGATGCTCACATAATTTCCGGCGGGTCCTTTCACTGTCACTATCATTTCCGGACGATTGATCACTTCCACGGTAACAACCGCTTTGACAACCGCTCCAAGCCCTGCCCCCGGGTCCATGCCTTCCGGTGCTTTCCCTCCTTCCGCAACAAGCACCAAGGGTTCTTCCAACTCTTGGGCGGTAGGAGCTCTAAATTCTGCCAATAAATAGGTATAATATTCAAAAGAAATAATATCGTTCAACGCAATTTCGTCGAATCGCTCTATGGAATCATCTGCGGTTATGGTTACAAGGTTTCCTTTGGGTCCCATCACAGTCACCTCTCTGGTATCTTTGTTGATATCAGTCACCCTTCCCTCTAACTGGACCAAACTCCATTTTTCTTTTGGAGGACGGTTCTCAGTACCTTCCTGAGCGCTTCCGATGGTTGAGAAATGAATGAGTATGCCAAAGACAAGTATCGAAAATAGTTTAGTTTTCATTTTTATGATCATTTTTATTTTTTTAGACTTCGTTGAGTTTCAAGTTTATTTCCGATAAAATTAAAATAATTTTATCGGAAATAACCCCTAATCACGCCTATTCTTAAGTAAAGGAAAATGCAGTCTAAAAAAGAATTTTTCTTTTTTCGAACCGATTATGTTAAACCTTATAATTTAAGAGGTTACAAAATTATAGAAGCCAGCATCATTGTACCCTCAACATCTTTCCTACGATCACCTCAACTTAAAAGGTAACGAACTTATAGGCCAGTGAAATTCCCCCCCATATAATGAAGTCCTTAAGTATGGAAATGAGCATGTACCTGCCAGAGCACATTTTCTATTATTAGTAAGGTCTATGATGCTGATGATGGTGTTATCACAAATGTGTCATTTTTCGATCGCCTGCTTAATGCTGATGGACATCGCTTCCATTTTAACAATAAATTCGCTTATCAATGTATTGTACAAGCGAGCGCGTGCTCGCATATTCCGAAGTAATTCTAGAAATTGCGGCTGCTGAAACAGATCTTCCGGAAATTTACTGAAGATCTCCTCCTTTCCATTTACCACTTCGATAAAATTAGGCCCAAGAAAGGACTCCAGCTTTTTAATGTCTTCCTCATATTCCCGATTTACCCAAGTTAGCAATTCCTTATTTCTTGGAAATTGGAAATCGTAAAAATTGACCAAATGGTTCCGGAGACTGTCATTTGAAATCCTGTCCAGACCGGACGATTTTATTGCCTCATAAGGCCCCCTATTGTATATATAATTATTTCCTGTGCGCAGATAGTACCAACGTGAAATCCCATAACGATATAGGGTATCATTAAAAGATGCTTTTTGATGCACGAGTTTTATAAATCTCGTAACGGAAGAATCCAATTTATTGTAACGGATTATCATTCTATTGAAATAGGCAATATCATTATCCAATGCCTTATGCACTTCTTTCAACATTCTGATTTCGAAGGCACGATCCTTTTTTTCTTCATTCCAATTATTGATCTGCAAGGCAATTAAAATTCCAATAACCACGAGTAAAATCTCCCCGGTCGCATAGAGAACGTATTTACTGATTTTATGCTCTGAAAGCAACTTTTGGCGAAGGGTACTGAAGATTCTTATCATGAGGTGACGGTTGTTTTTAAAGATAGTAAGAATCCATCACAAATAAAAAGCCCATCCGTCGGTTTTATTCGCGCCTCACGGATACAACAAGATTTAAAAAAACGGCCGAGGGAAAATTCCTTTATAGAAAGGTGCTTTCCAACCCGAATTATTCCATGCTCCTCAAAAAAAATCAGGTTCTATATTTTAGGAAATCGCAGGAAAAAACCGTAACTTACATAGTTTCATTTTTTGCCGTTTCCCCTTTTATGCTATGTATGATTTGTACAATACAATGTAATACATACACCCATGAAAAGGAAATTAATTGATCAAATGCTGTATCCCATACTTATTGGGATATTGGTGCTGATTACCCTTCCGGCACGATCTCAGGAACAGAGTGAAGGAACCCGAAGCAAGAATGTTTTCGTTGAATTTTTAGGGAGTGGCGCAACCATTATAACGGCAAATTTTGATATGCGCTTCCATAAAGGTCGCAATGATGGCCTGGGTATGAGACTTGGCCTGGGCGGTGGATCGGTAAACAATGACTATCTCATTGGTGAAGGTTCCGTAAAAACTAAATTATTTACGGTGCCCCTCGAAGTAAATTATATTTTGGGTAAAAGAAGATTCGCATGGGAAGTAGGCTGTGCCATAACTTATGTCTCTATCTCTGAAGATTCTACCCTCGATATTTTGGATTATCATTCCGAAAATTTTGAAACTGGGAATGTGATCGTTTCTTATATCCCCATAGGTTTTCGCTTCAAACCCGACAAAAATGGATTTATGCTTAAACTTAACGTAGGACCGTTGTGGAATTTTTCAGCTCCCAATTTATTCGCGGAAGAAGAAATGGTCTTTTGGGGGGGATTGGCCATAGGTTATTCATTTTATTAAATACGGCCGATTGGCTAAACACCATCATCTCAAATCCCTCTAAAGGAAGACTCTATACGCGAATTCCATCTGAGTATATCGATAGTTCTGGTTGTGCTTACAGATTCCGCAATGGAGGTATCAGACTAACAGTCCACCGGATAATAAAAGTAGTGGAGACAAAGGGCGGTCGTTCGTCGCAGGTAAACAACCTGCTATGACTAAGGTGCTATTACCTCGTCCAAACAAAAATTTGGGGAGGACCCTCGTTGTTCACGGCTATAATTGCCGGGCGTTTACCAAATCCAAGAAATAATAATTTAATCCCTTTCACATTTAAGGGTAAAAATAATCCGCTTTCCTCCAAAAGGGGTACTGTTTGAAAGGACCCGTCTCCCTTACCCGACATATATAACCCTTTATTTGCATCATAAGCCGGCGTTTCAACTTCTGTATCAACAACGTTCCCTCCCACTAAAAGATCTAGATTCCCATCCTTATCAAAATCATATATCACCATATCATTGATAGGACCCATTTGGGCTTCCATGGGCAAATCTTTGACGGCGAAGGAACCATTTCCTAAATTTTCTACATATACACTGGCAAAAGTAGTGGCTGCATAGTGAAGCGATTCCGACAAGGCTTCGGCTCCATAAATATCATTTAACGTCGAGGACGCAAATTCGCTGTACATTGGAAACTTATCGCCAATAAAAGGCATTTGTTGTGAAGAGCATTCCTTTCCACGCACCGGAACCAACTTACCTTTATAATCCTTACTTAGGACAATATCAAGCGTTCCATTTTTATCAAAATCATTAGAAAAAATATGTAAGGGTTTCTCCTGAGATGGATGATATTTATTATTCAACCCGATGTTACCAATCACCAGATCCTCATCCCCGTCATTATCAAAATCGCCTATGTTTATGCTTGACCACCAACCAATATTAGATAAAAATGGATAGTTTTCAGTGGCATTAATGAATCCTTCCGACGTATTATGAAAGACCATTACAGGCATCCATTCTCCTACGATCACTAAATCCTTTCTGCCATCTTTGTTCATGTCCAACCAACATGATCCCGTAACCATACCCGCCTTCCGCAGATCGGCACTTAAAACATTAGTAACATCTCTAAATACCCCTTTGTTATTTTCCAACAAATACGAGTCGGGAGCAAGAGGATATTTTCCGGGTTCCGTTCTTCCACCCACGAAAAGATCCAAATCTCCATCCCCATCCCAATCGAAAGCGCTCACTTCCTTCGTACTGGAAGTTATTTTCGGCAATGAACCCATCGCTCTTCTAAAGTACCCCTTCCCATCATTCAGATACAATCTGTCTTGTAATAAATCGGTTTTATTTTTCACTTCACCCCCACCCCCACTGGCAACATAGAGATCAAGATCGCCATCGCCGTCCGCATCAAAGAACAAGGAACCAGTGTCTTCAAACTTTGCATCCTGCGTCAAAGCGACCTGCGCTAAATTCTCCAGGCTTTCGGAACCATACGCATATACTCTCCCTGCTTGTCCCAATGCACCACCGATATAAAAATCGTCTCGACCATCCTGATTGATATCCCCGACACTCACACAAGGGCCAAGTGTGGATTGTTTATGAGGGAGCAATATTTCCGTTTTAAAATCGTCATATTCATTTTCCTTATGAATAAATGTCTCTAACCCGGTTTGAGTAGTTATATCAAAGAAGAGTGGTTTACCCTTTTCCGTGGCAGCAGGAACGCTTGATACTTTTTGTTTATCGATCTTATATTTTTTGTCTGCCTCAAGCGTATTCATTTCATAGGTTGTTCCATCGGGCCAGAAGATCTCAACTTTGTCCACCACCGTTGATTCTCCTAAACCGAAGTGTGCCAGCGGTTGCATTGTAGATAAGTATCCCCGAACAAAACTATACTCTACTACTTGTGTTATACCTCCGGCATACAATTTGATTTTTGAATACAAAACGTTTGAAGTGTTCCTCCCATCCGTAAGTTCAAATTGCACATAGTGGCTTTTCTTTTTTTCTGAAGTATTATTTCTATATAAAAAGGCGTATGATTCAAGATTATTAACCACCATATCCAAATCGCCATCATTATCTAAATCTCCATAGGCTGCCCCATTGGAAAAAGAGGGAGTTGTAAAACCCCAATCTTTTGATCGATCCTTGAAGGTCAAATTCCCTTGATTCTCAAAAATATAGTTTGGAAACGGTCGGGATGTAATGCTATCTAAATAAGAAAAAAATACTTCTTTAGGGTCTCCCCCTTCTTGTTCCTGTTTTTTAGCCAATTTGATCTTCATATCATTGTCCTTCGTATCTCTTTTAAATCCGGTGGTAATAATTAAATCCTTGTTGGCATTGTTATCAAGGTCAAGTAAAAGCGGCGCCCAACTCCACCCCGTTTGAGAAACGCCCGACATCAATGCAATTTCACTAAAATTACCGCTCCCCCGATTCAAATTCAACGAGTTGAACATGTACTGCGGTACATATTTTTCAACGTCTACCAAATACGAAAAAAGCCCTACATTCATTGATTCCATCAATGTTTTATTTAAATAGTGATCAGAAGGGGTCATGTCCACAGCCACCAAATCCACCAAGCCGTCATTATTAAAATCCGCCGCATCACAACCCATGGAATAGAAAGATGTATGTGCAGCCTTTAGCGGAAGGCTGTCTATAAAAGTGCCATCACCATTATTCATATAGAGAAAATCCGGGATGAAATAATCGTTCGAAACGTAAACATCCAAAAATCCATCCTCGTTAAAATCACTCACAGAAACGCCCAATCCAAAACCAACTTTAAACATTCCGGCCTCCGCGGTTACATCAGAAAATTTTCCATTCCCTTCATTTCTATAAAGTGTATTTACAGATTTTTTTTGAACATCCGGTGTCTTGGACAAAAGTGTCTGTTGAAAGATTAGAATACTGCTTCCTTCCTCGTTAGTTCCATAATTAAATATGGAATGATTCAGCACGAACAGATCTAAATCACCATCCTTATCCATATCAAAAAAAACAGCTTGTGAGGAATAGGAAGAATCATCAATTCCGTAGGCCGCAGCATTTTCCGTAAAGGTTAAATCGCCATTATTTATGTATAATTTATTTTTAAGCAAGTTATCATTTAAGGTCGGACCTGAATTGCATACATAAATATCCAGGAAACCATCATTATTTATGTCTACCACGGTAACTCCCGTGGACCACTGGTTTGAATTTAGTCGTGCCTTTTGGGTGAGATCTTCAAATTCGAAATTTCCTTGATTCAAAAAAAAACGATTGGTGGTATCATTTCCACACAAGAAAACATCGGCTAACCCATCGTTATTAAAATCTGCTATAGCCACTCCGCTCCCGTTATAAAAATAATCGTAATGAGCCAAGAAGCGATCCGGTTTTTCGATGGAGGTATTCTCAAAAATCAATTTCGTTTCTTTCGGTTGAAGCAATGAAAAGAGTGGAGCATCCTCAGCAATGCGCCCTTCTTCCTTTTTATCATCACAAGAAATAAAAAGAATAATGTACAGAAGTAATGAAATGTTAAGCAATCGGCTACGCATGGCGTATTGAGTAAAAGTTAGTGGTAAGGTAAAATAAATTTTTATAAAAATTAAATGAAGCCTTGGAAGTTCATTATACAATAATACTCCCGACATAAGTAAGGTGTACTAAAACGCTCTGCTCCCTTTTATTAACTTCATATCTTCCAAATACCCGTTTCCGGGAGATTAGACTTGCGATCAATCTTTACGCTCCGGTTTCCAGGATTTTAACTCTAATTTGAATTCATAAATATTCTATCTTTAGAAAAACAATTCTCAGATGAACAGATTCTTTCGGATCATTCGGCATAGACTTCTAACTGAAAATAAATTCAACAAGTATTTGTTCTACGCCATTGGAGAGATCATTTTGGTGGTATTTGGAATTCTTATCGCTCTCCAAGTGAACAACCTAAATGAAAAGCGTAAACTTCAAGCAAAGGTTTCAGAGAACTTACTCTCATTAGCCCAGGAAATTAGGACGAACAAGGAGGTTCTTAAAATTAATATTGATCGCGTAAGGAGTCAGATCATAATCGGTCTTAATATGATTGATTCCCTTAATAACAATACCATTCCGGAGGAACTACAAAATACCTATTTATTGGATAAGGTAGGTAATATGGGTCCCCTAAGGCTAAGACAGCTCACGACCACCTCCTTGGAGGAAATCACACTTTCAGGGGTGTATAGTACAATCGTTGCCGCCGATTTAAAAGATAACATCCTAAACTACCAGGCACAGCTAACCAATGTCGCCTCCACCATGGAAAGATTTGAAGGCTACTGGCAGACCATCGAGTTGCCTTATCTAAACAAATATTTTAGCATCGTAGACATGCTCACCAATAGGAGTGAAGAAATTCACAAACAGGATATGGAATTGCTGAAGGCAAAGATCCCGGACTTTCATCGGGAGAATTACTTTTTTTCCAATGAACGATCCGCCTTTTTTAATAATCGCGAATTTGCAAGCATGAATACCTCACGCTACTTCGATCTAAGGGCCGTATTGAAATCTATGATCTGGCTTGAGGAATCTATGGACGAATTACTGGAAAAAATAGAGTAGACCACGAGACCCAAAAAAATAATCAGAACGGTTCTACACTATGGGTTTTAACTGAAAATTAGTGTGGAAAATATCCGGTACTGTATAACGAATGCAATTCGTCAAAAGCAATATAATACGGCACATCGGGCATATGGTACGCTGGTTTTTCCAAATAAAACTCCAGATGCTTTTTTTCCTCTTTTAAAACATCTTCTGTTCCTCCCATTAAATCCAGGTCTAAGTCATTGAAAACAAACTCTTCTCCTCTATACGATGATAAAGTGTCATAGGTGATTTTGTTTATAATGTTGATCTCGTAAGTAACAAGGCGAATTTCATTTAAATCAATATTCCTAATTTTTGGAATTAGTTTCTTTCGTTGGTTGTGAATGTTTAGGAACGTGAAAATCAATTAAAAATTCATCAACAAGAATCTATCAACCTTTTAATTCTTAAAAGACCTCTCTTATTTTTCACAATAGTAGTCTTGATTGGATGTAAATAAAATGCCCCCATACGAGCAAAATAAAAACGATACTTATCTATTGATGGCTACCTACACCAAATTTGATGGTATTTATTGGTTAAAAGCATTTACCGAATGCTTTTTTTAAAGCTTGTCTACTTTCGGTAAGTTCGGTCTGGTCTTTCCCGGTTCTTGGACCAAAACTCGATACCAAAGAGATTAATCACTATTTTTAGCTATACAACCAAGACAATTCAAACTTTTAATGGTGCTGAAACGACCGCTACTTTTACTGTTTATTATCCCGGTATTCTTGTTTTCCTGTAAGGAAGAAAATTGGGAGACCCTGGAAGTGGTGGCATCTGCCT
>JAHEMZ010000058.1 GCA_024643385.1 Flavobacteriaceae bacterium
TCGATCTCCACCACCGGGGTCAATTCGCCCATGGTCCCCGTAGCAAAAACACCATCGGCATTGTACATTTCAGAAAGGGTAATATCTCTTTCGTGTATTTCAATACCGGCCCGTCGACAAAGCTCCATCACCGTATTTCGGGTGATCCCCGGTAAACAAGCGTGCCCATAAGGGGTATACACGGCGTCATTCTTTACCATAAATAGATTGCTACCGTTCAGTTCGGCGACAAAACCTCTTTCATCCAGCATCAACCCGGCATCTTTTCCGGCCACATTGGCCTGTATTTTTGCCAGGATATTGTTTAGTAAATTATTGTGGTGAATTTTGCTGTCCAGAAACTGAGGCGCATTTCGGCGTTGGCTGCTGCTAATTACTTTGATCCCTCCTTCGTTGTCATACACCAATGGCTTCCACTCAGCAAGCACGATCAAGCACGATCCTTTTTGATTCAGTCTTGGATCCATTCCGCTGGTGATCTTCTCACCCCGGGTCAAGGTCAAACGAATGTGGGTATCATCGGTCATTCCATTGGCATCCAGGGTTTGCTGAATGGCCTTCTTGATGAATTCCTTGGAAGGAATATCGACAAATGCGAGGGTCTTGGCCGATTCGTGTAATCGGGTAAGGTGTTTCTCCAAACATACTACTCCTTCAGGATAGACCCTTAGTCCCTCCCAAACAGCGTCCCCGCCTTGTACGGAACTATCGAAGACAGACACTTTGGCCTCCGCTCTGGGATAGAGACGATCTTTCACAAATATCTGCAGGTGTTCATTTCTGGGGTCGAACTTTTGTAACATAGCTAATCGTTTTTTAAAATGGCTTTTTGTAAAATCTCGTAATAAGGCATGGCTTCCGCCAACAAGGGTCCAAGTTGGGTCGGGATCTGCACCGGCGCCAGCTGTTGGGTCTGGAAGCCCTTGGTTTGATGCACATTTTTGTACCAATATTTGGCCCACAGCCCGTCCTCCGGGATGCCTCCCTGTTGCCAATGTAACATCTCTTCCCTAAACTCCAGGCCGAGCAACACACATACCTTTTGCAAATAGCGCTTCGGGTCCTTCATCAGTTCATCACTGTCGATCACGATCGGGTCAATGCCTTCCTCCTTTAAATACATATACAATTCGGAGGCTTTTTTAATACCGATATCATTCAAGGTAGGGCTGTCAATGACCTTGGCAAAAGAACTGATCAGTTTTTTAGGGTGACGTATCAAGATCACATTTTTCCAGGGAAGTATATATGCGGGGCGATCTTCCAGATAATGATGGGCCATGCCTTTGATAAAAACATGCTTTTCCAATGCCAGGGTTTGGACCTTCGAAATCACAGCATTCACACTGTTCTCCATTTCCGCAATGATCTCCGCTTCGCCCGGGTGGGTGATCGATAAAGAAGCATTGGCCAGATAATAGCCGTAAAAGGGCTCGTCCAACACAGTGAATTCCGCTCGTTGCGCAAAGCTGTACATCAAGGCAGTGGAAATATTCCTCGGGCCGGAAATGAGGTTGATCACGGGGTTCATGCCCCAAAAATAAGAGAAATGGAGGGATAAATTATTCTACCGTTACCGATTTTGCAAGATTACGCGGCTGATCCACATTTCGTCCCAACATCACGGCAATGTGATAGGATAATAATTGGAGGGGGATGGTGGTGACCAACGGACTTAAATTCTCACTCGTCTTGGGAACTTCCATGATGTAATCGGCCAGTTCCTTCACGGTGGTATCCCCTTCCGTGACTACGGCAATGATCTTTCCCTTACGGGCCTTGATCTCTTCAATGTTGCTCACTACCTTCTCGTAATGATTGCTGTTCACGGCAATGACGACCACCGGCATATGCTCATCGATCAGGGCAATGGGACCGTGTTTCATTTCGGCAGCCGGATACCCTTCCGCATGAATATAAGAGATCTCTTTCAGCTTTAAGGCACCTTCCAGAGCTACAGGGAAATTATATCCTCGTCCCAGGTAGAGAAAGTTGGCGGCTCCTTTGAACACCTCCGCAATGGCTTTGATCTTGTCGTCGCTGCGAAGCGCTTCTTCCACACAGGCAGGGATCAATTCCAGTTCCCGTAGGTGTTTCATATAATTGCTCTGGGAAATGGTACCCTTTACCTTCGCCAGTTTTAAGGCGATCATGGTAAGTACGGTAATTTGAGTTGTAAAGGCCTTGGTCGAAGCCACTCCGATCTCGGGACCGGCGTGGGTATAGGTTCCGCTGTGGGTCTCTCTGGAGATGGTGGAGCCCACCACATTACACACCCCGTAGACGAAAGCGCCCTTCTGCTTCGCCAATTTGATCGCTGCTAAGGTATCTGCGGTCTCACCACTTTGAGAAATGGCGATCACCACATCCTTCTCAGTGATGATCGGATTTCTATAACGAAATTCCGAGGCGTATTCCACTTCTACGGGAATTCGCAACCAATCTTCAAAGATATATTCGGCCACCAGACCGGCATGCCATGAAGTTCCGCAGGCTACAATGATGATGCGATTGGCATGAACGAATTTTTGGATATGGTCTTCCAGTCCACCTAATTTGATGATCCCTTCGTTGGCCAATAAGCGCCCTCGATATGTATCTTTAATAACGGTGGGTTGTTCATAGATCTCCTTGAGCATAAAATGATCATATCCTCCTTTTTCGATCTGTTCGAGATTGAGCTGTAATTCCTGAATATAAGGATCCACTAAAAAGTCGCCTTTAATCTTTCGAACGCGGACCTCTCGTCCTAAACGAATGATCGCCATTTCCTCATCTTCCAAATAAATGGCATTGTTCGTAAATTCAATAAAAGGGGTCGCATCACTGGCGACAAAGAATTCATCGTCACCGATACCGATGGCCAGCGGACTTCCTAACTTGGCAACCACGATCTCATCGGGCTTGTTCTTGTCGAAAACGGCAATCGCATACGCCCCTACCACCTGATTCAAGGCCATTTGTACGGCCTTCCCCAACTTGACATTCTCCTTGTTCTTGATATCTTCGATAAGGTTGACCAACACTTCCGTATCGGTCTCGCTTTTGAATGTAAAGCCCCGCTTCGTCAACTCTTTCTTGATGGAAGCATAATTTTCGATGATCCCGTTATGAATGATCACCAGATCACCGCTCATCGAATAATGCGGATGGGAATTCACATCATTGGGTACCCCGTGGGTGGCCCAACGGGTATGACCAATGCCCAGTGTGCCAAAAGTCGCTATTTCACCTTGTACTTTCGACTCCAGGTCACTTACTTTTCCTTTTGTTTTGCATAGTTGGATGTCGGTGCCATCGTAGAGAGCAATTCCGGCACTATCGTATCCTCTGTATTCCAAGCGCTTCAATCCGTTCAGAATGATCGGGTAAGCATCTCGTTTTCCAATATATCCAACTATTCCACACATAGGCTAATCAGGTTCAGTATAATACAATTGTAACTTTAAACGCTTTTCCGGATTAAAGGATCGGTTGCCATGAATGGCGGTACCTTCCGGAGAAACGATACAGCCCCCGGGCACTTCGTCAAAACTTGCTTCCAGTACTTCGTTCTCCAAATTGAAAAAACGTACATAGGAAACATTTTGTGAGACCACCAAGCCTAAAGAAACATTGGATGAATCTCTATTGATCAGGTTACTGATGTGAGAAGTTAGTCTTAATTTATAATACTCACCCCTCCCGTCACTTCCGCGTTCCAATCTCCCTAAGTGCTGTGTAACAGCATTGATAGGAGATTGATTCGTCGTAAGATCGATGTTGTAATCGGCTAGGATACTGTTGTTCTTCGTATCAAATATCATGATACGTTCCGGTTCTTTGCTTCCTCCCGTCACTTTGGTTTGATCCACGTACATCAGCAGATTGGCCTCATTGATCAGCCATTTTTTATCGCGCAGTTCTTGCAGGTCGTTGATTCCGTTTTGGTTATCATCACCGCCAAACAGATCGATAATGGTCGTGATCCCCTCACCTCCGCGGAGGTAAAGTGTCTCTTCTCCCTCGGTTGTGTTCGGATTTAATAAGGTAGCCTGGATAGAGGCCGGCAGCTCATTCTCATAACTGTTGACATTGATCCCGGTAAAGGTCAGGTCATACGAATCCAAAACTCTCACGATCTCTCCGTCGTCATCGGTGATTTGATTTCCACTGTCATCCAAAGCGGTTGTTTCCGAAGAATAATACAAAGTGATCTTGGCATTTTCCGGATCAAATAAGAACATACTTCCTTCCTGTTCGATGCCGGTCACTTTAAAATAGATCCCGCGCAGGTATTCTTTAAAGTTATTGTTGTTGATCAGCACTTCCTGTCCTTCCTGGTCGATGATCTTCTCTTGCCAGAAGGCAGGGGGTAATTCCACGTTGAATCCCGGTGCGATGTTCAGTGTGTCCAGGTCTTCAATAATGAATTCGGTGGCCAGATTACTGGGGATAAAATTATCTTTCTGAAGTAATAATTCTCCCAGATTGGATTGAAAAGTGGGTCCTTGATTGGAGTAGTACCGCTGGCCTTCTTCAAAATCGGTATCAGGATCAAAATCCCGTAAGAAATAATTTGATTCGTAAATGCCCACATTAATAGGGATGGCTCCGTAAATGGAATCCAGCGAATAAATGGTGGCCCCATCAGAATCCTGACTCGATTCTGAATAGAAAGGGAGGGATAAAATTACCTTTTCCAGCACAGGGTCAAGCGAGTCTACGGGAAAAGTAGGATTGTTCCTGCTCATTTCCAGCTGCCCCAAAAAATCTACGATAGAAGATCCGTAAATCGGATCGTAATACATTCCCAATTTATAGGTCTGTTGATTATTGGATTGAACCGGGCCCAATAATTTACTATATGCCTTCACCGAAAATGAGGTATCCTGTCTGGAGAAATTCCCATTGATGATATCCGTATCCAGCGTACTGAACTCTTCATTACAAGAAGCGAATCCTACGATCAACAAACCAATTAGCCCTAATTTAGGGAACAATTTTTTCACTTTCATTCTAATTTGTTATAGTAATTTAATCAACCAAAACTTTGGATCGATAAAAATCCAGATACGCTTCCGAAAACTCGTCCTTATTGTGAAAGTTTAACACGGGCTTTTCCAAATTTTTAAGATATTCCACTAGATCGGCCGGCAATTCATCCGACCCTTCGATCACCGCATCGGAGTGATCGATCGCCGTTTTCATGATATTGAAATAATTGGGTTCTCCTAAATGAGCGATCTTCGACTCTTCGATCCCGTCAAATCTCACCTTATCAATAAGTTTCATATCTAACGTTCCATCGAAGCCTTGATTGTATACAGAAGTAACTATTTTACTGCTTTCGAAAAGCGGTTCGTTGTCGTAATAGGTTTTCAAATAAAGTGGTAGAAAAGAAGCCAACCACCCGTGTACATGAATTACGTCCGGAGACCAGTTCAGTTTCTTTACGGTTTCGATCACCCCTTTTGCAAAGAAAATGGCCCGCTCGTCGTTGTCGGGAAAAAGATGCCCCTCTTCGTCGGCATAGGTCGCTTTTCTTTTGAAGTAATCCTCATTGTCTATAAAATATACTTGCATCCGCTCTTTCGGAATGGAAGCTACTTTAATGATCAGCGGCATATCCAGGTCGTTGATCACCAGATTCATACCGGATAAACGGATCACCTCGTGCAGCTGATGTCTCCGCTCGTTGATATTTCCATATCTCGGCATGAAGATCCGGATCTGACCTTCATTATTGTTAACCATTCTGGGGGCTTCAAACGACATTGAAGAAATCTCGGTCTCCGGTAAGTAGGGAATTACTTCAGAAGACACATACAAGATTCTTTTATCTTTCATAAATCTGTTCTTTACTGGCTTGGTGCTTAAAACATGCAAAATTACGAAAATTTATGCAGATTGCGCTTAATATCTTAATTTTGCCCGATTTTAATAGGATATGAGATTTAACCAAAAGGATTCGCTGCAAAAAGAAATTAGCCGTTTAAAAGCGAGCCACCACACCATTGGTTTTGTTCCCACCATGGGCGCCCTGCATCAAGGACATCTGTCGTTAGTACAAAAAGCCCTGCAGGAGAACGACGCTGTCGTGGTGAGTATTTTTGTGAATCCCACCCAATTCGACAACCCTTCCGATCTGCATAAATACCCGCGTACCCTGGAAGAGGATATCGCACTCCTCACCTCCCTGAGCGACCAACTGCTGATCTTCTCCCCCGATGCCAACGAGCTGTACGGAAAGGAGGTTGTTTCGAAAAAGTACCGATTCGGACCTATGGAACGCAGCATGGAAGGAAAATTCAGAAGCGGACATTTCGACGGGGTAGGTACTGTACTTAATCTGTTCTTCAGAGCGATTATGCCCGACCGGGCCTATTTTGGCGAAAAGGATTTCCAGCAATTGCAGATCGTGCGAAAACTGGTACAGCTGGAACGCCTCCCGATCACGATCGTGGGATGCCCTATTACCCGGGAATCCAACGGACTAGCGATGAGCTCCCGCAACCGGCGCTTATCTGCTGCTCAACAGGAGGAAGCCACTTTAATTCATAAGACGCTGAAAGTTGTGCGTAAAAAATTCGACTCAGTGAGCATACAGAAATTACGGGCGTATGTGAAACAACGTTTCGCAGAAAACCCGCATTTAACCTTAGAATACTTTGAAATAACGCCTGTCGAGACCTTACAACCTGCCCTGCGAAAGACCGGAAAGAAAAAATACCGAGCCTTTATCGCGGCCTTTGCCGGAGAAGTGCGGCTGATCGACAATATGGCATTAAATTAATACCTTTGCAGTATGTGGATACATGTAGTAAAATCGAAGATACACAGAGTTAAAGTAACCGGAGCCGACCTCAACTATATCGGGAGCATTACCATCGATGAAGATCTGATGGATGCCGCCAATATCATTGAAGGGGAAAAGGTACAGATCGTGGACAACAACAATGGCGAGCGATTTGAGACCTATGCGATCCCGGGACCCCGAAATAGTGGAGAGATCACCCTAAATGGCGCAGCCGCCAGAAAAGTGGCCCCCGGTGATATCCTGATATTGATCGCCTATGCGATGATGACCCCCGAGGAAGCCAAGACCTTTAAACCCTCTTTGGTATTCCCCAACGAGGAAAATAACCTCTTGAGGTAATTTGAAAAGGTCGGTTTCAAAATCCCTGCAAATACTATTACCCCTTGCCCTGGGAATTTTCCTGATCGTTTACTTTTACTCCAAGTTCACCCCGGAACAATGGGAGGAATTGGTATTTCACTTTACGCATGCCCATTATGGCTTTGTGGTACTGGCGGTGCTTATGAGCGCCTTCAGTCATCTGATCCGCGCCTACCGCTGGTCTTTTATGCTCGAACCTTTAGGTTATGCTCCCCGACTTCTGAATAACTTTTTAGCAGTTTCCATCGCCTACCTGATGAACCTCTTTATCCCTAAAAGTGGAGAAGTAAGCCGGGCGGTCGTGCTGGACCGTTACGAGCAGGTTCCCTTTGAAAAAGGGTTTGGCACCATCATCGCCGAACGAGTGGTGGATCTTATTTTCCTGTTGCTCTTCACCGCCCTGGCCGTGATCCTGCAATTCGATGCCCTGTACGAATACATTCAGCAATTGATCCCCCTTCGGAAGATCCTGTTCCTGCTTGGGATCATGGCAGGAGGCCTCATCGCCTTCTGGCTGTTTTTGAAATATTCGGGCGGACCTTTGTCCACTAAGATCAAGAGCTTTGTGAGAGGCCTGAAGGAAGGGGTGTTCAGCATCCTAAAGATGCGCCGAAAAATGACCTTCCTCCTCACAAGTCTGATGATCTGGGGTCTCTACCTGTTGTCCTTCTACACCGCCACCCAGGCCCTGCCGGAGACCGCACAGATCAATTTCGGAACGGTGATCCTCACCTTTGTGGTGGGCAGCTTTACCTTTGCCTTTACCAATAGCGGCGTGGGCTATTATCCCTTAGCCATCGCCGGCATCCTGTTCATCTTTGGGATCCCCGAAACGGTGGGCAGTGCTCTGGGATGGATCGTCTGGACCTCCAATATCTTATATATTATCGTCTTTGGGGTACTTTCCTTTGTCTTACTTCCGTTAGTGAATAAAAAAAAGAAGGAAGCCTGATCCAAGGGAATTCAATCTCCAAAAATTAGTATCTTTCGTACCCTAATTCAGCTCTTATGAAGAAATTGCTCGCACTTTTTGCAGGCCTGTTGATCACTGCTGCCCTTTTCGGACAATCGAAGGTGATCTATGAAGAATTCGCTTCCAACAGTTTGGGAGAGACGCGCCGACTAAAAATTCAATTACCCCGCGACTACGAGTCCAATGAAGATAAGTCCTATCCCATCGTGGTGGTACTGGACGCCAATTACCTGTTCGAACCCGTCGCCGGAAATGTGGATTATTTCGGGTACTGGGAAGACATGCCCGAATCCATCGTGGTAGGGATCATGCAGGGCGATTCGCGCTATGAGGATTGCAGTTACGACGATACCAACTTTATGCCGGCCGACAAGGGCGCCGATTTCTTTGAATTTGTAGGACTGGAACTCCTCCCCTGGGTGGATGCCAATTTCCGTACCGCCAAGTTCACCATTGCCATCGGTCATGACTTTACCGCCAACTTCATCAACTACTACCTCTTTAAAGATCCCCCGTTGTTCAACGGTTATATCGCACTGAGTCCCGATCTGGCACCCATGATGGACGAACGCCTTCCGGTGCGTATTCCGAACATCCAGACCAAGGTCTTCTATTATATGGCCACCGGTTCCGACGACATCAAGGACCTGATGGAGATCTCGGAAGCGCTGGACAAACAACTGGCACCGCTGAAGAACGATAAGTTCGCCTATTATTTCGACAACCTGGAAGGGGCGACCCACTATTCCCTGGTGGCCCGCGCCATTCCTTCGGCTCTGGAGAAGATCTTTTCGGTCTACCGACCCATCTCCAAACAGGAGTACAACGAAAAACTGCTCACCATGACCACCCCGATCCATCAATACCTGCTGGATAAGTACAAGACCATCGAGGACCTGTTCGGACTGACCAACCCGATCCGTGTCAACGATTTCATCGCGACCGCTTCGGCCTGTGAAAAGCAGAAACAATGGGACTCCCTACGAGAGATCGCCACCATGGCCTCCAAGCAATACCCCGATACGGTACTGGGCGATTACTATATGGGACGCTATTACGAAGAAGTGGGCGAACCCAAACGAGCCATGCGTACCTATCAGGCAGGATTCGATAAGGAAGAGGTGGATTTCATCACCGTCGACCTGATGCTGGACAAGGCAGATAAGATCAAGGAAGATTTCGGCTACTAATGGCAAAGGTAAAGACCACTTTCTTCTGTCAGAATTGCGGGGCCCAATACGCCAAATGGCAAGGACAATGCACGTCTTGTAAGGAGTGGAACACCATTGCGGAAGAGATCATCCAAAAAGCGGAGAAGTCGGCCTGGAAACAAGACGACACCCCGAGCAAACGCACGACCAAACCCCAACGGATCTCTGAGATCTCCACTTCGGCCGAAATACGCCTCGACACCAGGAACGAAGAACTGAACCGCGTCCTCGGCGGCGGTCTCGTCCCCGGCTCCCTTACCCTGTTGGGCGGAGAACCCGGTATCGGAAAGAGTACCTTGATGTTGCAGGTAGCGCTGATGTTGCCCTATAAGACCCTCTATGTGTCGGGAGAAGAAAGTGCACAGCAGATCAAGATGCGCGCCGAACGGATCGTCCCCAAGGCGGAACATTGTTATATCCTTACCGAGACCAAGACCCAAAACATCTTTCGCCATATCGCCGAACTGGAGCCCGATATTGTGGTGATCGATTCCATACAGACCTTGCAGACCGATCATATTGAAAGTACGGCAGGCAGTATCTCCCAGATACGGGAATGCACGGCCGAGCTGATCAAGTTCGCCAAGGAGACCGACACCCCGGTGGTGCTAATCGGGCATATCACCAAGGACGGCAACATTGCCGGACCGAAGATCCTGGAGCATATGGTAGATACCGTCTTACAGTTTGAAGGCGACCGCAACCATGTGTACCGAATCTTACGCGCGCAGAAGAACCGATTTGGCAGCACCAATGAACTGGGGATCTACGAGATGCAGGGCAGCGGCCTGCGGGAGGTGAACAACCCTTCCGAGATCCTGATCTCCAAGAACGAGGAAGACCTTAGCGGCACCGCCATTGCCTCGACCCTGGAAGGGATGCGTCCCTTGATGATCGAGATACAGGCGCTGGTGAGCACGGCGGTATACGGCACCCCGCAGCGTTCTGCCACAGGGTATAATGCCAAGCGGCTGAACATGATCCTGGCGGTATTGGAAAAGCGCGCCGGGTTTAAGCTGGGCGCCAAAGACGTTTTTTTGAATATCACCGGAGGCATCACGGTGGACGATCCCGCGATCGACCTGGCGGTGGTAGCGGCAGTGTTATCCTCCAATATTGATGTGGCCATCGACAAATCGATGTGTTTTGCCGCCGAGGTAGGCCTAGCCGGAGAGGTCCGTCCGGTGACCCGGGTGGAGCAGCGCATCACCGAGGCCGAGAAGTTAGGGTTTGGCAGCATTGTGATCTCGAAGTACTGCAAACTCCCCAAGCAGGATTATGCCATTAATATTATCAAAGTGGCGAAGGTGCATGATGTAGTGAAGCATCTTTTTGGGTGATGGGTTGTGGTCCCGATAGCTATCGGGAGCTATCGGGAGTGAGCGGTGAGCAGAAAAATAGTTACTAACTGATAAAAATAGGCCGTCAATCCCGCTACGATGGGTTAGCCAGAGCCGTTAACGACAATATGATTAATATGAAACTATTCTTTTTGATAACCATTTTATCATTGCTTATTGGCTGTTCCGAAATCGAAGACAAGAGGAATAATGAAGCTCAGACTAAGGCTGAAATTAGACTCATGGTATCCAACTATCTTAAGACTGCTGAAAATATGGATGCTAAATCTATGGTTGAATATTATTACGAATCCCCAGATTTCCATTCTTATGTAGATGGGAAAAGATATAATTACATTGAAATGAAGGATCTTGTATTAAATGATTGGAACGAGCAATTTAAATCTATTAAAAAATTGGAGTTTAATTATGACTCAATATTTGTCTATTCATATAAACCAGATCAGGCAATTAGTTTTTTTCAAGCTGAAGAAATTATCATTGATACATTGGATAATAAATATTCCATTCAAACCAACGTGACATTTGGCTGTGTCAAAGATGGTAATAGCTGGAAGATTGCATATGAACATGGCTCAACTAATGAGTTGGATTAATAAATTTAAAAGAGTCGTTAACAACACCTAAGCCATATTAAAACACCGGCTTAGCTGCGAAACGATGTGCTTCATCCCGAGTACTCGGGACAAACCGCTAACCAATGAAATTGCTGCAATGCAGTTTTGCCCGGCAAAATCAAACGTCTGGCAGACATTTGATGGAAGCACCCCGAAGGGCTACATAGATTTTAAAATAATACTTGTTTACCAGAAAACAAAATGTTTACATTAGGCTATGATAAAGTTTTTTCGCAAAATACGCTACGACCTTATGGAGAAAAATAAAACA
>JAHEMZ010000059.1 GCA_024643385.1 Flavobacteriaceae bacterium
GGAAGTATCCAAACGAGCAACAAGGTGGTCTCTGGTATTCAATACGATAAATTTACAGTCAATACTATTCTAGTAAATGCAGAAATAAGGTACTGATAAATAACTACAAAATCAACAATTCTTTCTTAGGTCATTGCCTCGGAGATGCCTAATTTTGCGCTTTAAAATTTGAAATTTTGACAAAAGCACTTAACATTAGCTTCGCTATCTTATTTTCGTTTCACGCTTATTCGCAAGAAGACCCGCCTTTAGAGGAGCAATTGGGGGAAGTGGTGATCTCTTCTCAACGCATAGCGATCCCTTTCTCAGAGGATTCCCGAACGATCACTGTGATCACTTCCGAAGAAATTGAGAAAAGTGCTGCCCCCACCGTAGCCGATCTTTTGCAGCAGGTGGCAGGAGTTGATATTCGCAGAAGAGGGACGGCCGGAATGCAGGCAGATCTATACATACGCGGAGGAGGATTTGACCAAACCCTGTTGCTTATCGATGGTATAAAAGTAGAAGATGCTCAAACGGGTCACCACACCTTAAATATGGCCTTACCCTTGGAAGTGATCGAACGAATCGAGATCATCAAAGGACCTGCAGCCCGAGTGTACGGACAAAATGCATTCACCGGGGCCATCAATATTATCACCAAGAAGGAAACAGCTAATTTTGTAGACCTCGGATTAAGCGGGGGTTCCTATCAGCAACTCAACGGAGCCGTAACGGCAGCTTCCGATTTTGATCATTCATCGCACTTGGTGCATTTTTCGAGGAATACTTCGGAAGGGTATCGGTACAATACCGATTACGACAATGCAAATTATTTTGTAAAAAGCCTCTTTAACACCCAAAACCAACCCATTGAGGTGATAGGGTCCTTCGCTGAACGAAAGTTCGGAGCGAATGGTTTTTATGCCTCCCCGGCGGCGAAGGATCAGTATGAAGAGACCCAGACCAGTTTAGTTGGGGTGACTTCTACGTTTAAAGGGGAGAAACTAAGTTATTCCCCAAGGCTCTATTGGAGGCGGAATCAGGATGAGTATGTTTTTGTGCGGCAGGACCCTTCCATCTACCGAAATTTACACATCACCAATAAGGTGGGCGCTGAAGTCAATGCCAATTATACGTCGGAAATGGGGATCACCGGATTTGGTGTCGATCTGTCTCAGGTATATCTTTCCAGCAATAACCTGGGCGATCGCGACCGTTTTATGGGAACCCTCTTCCTAGAACATAGATTTGAGTTCTTGAACGATCAACTGGATGTGACCCCGGGCGTTGCAGCTACCTACTTTTCCGACTTTGATCTCCATTTTTTTCCGGGGATCGATGTTGGCTATTCCTTTTCCAACCAATGGAAACTATATGCCAATGCGGGGTATACCTATCGAATACCGACCTATACGGATTTGTATTACAGCGACCCCACTACGATAGGAAATGAAGATCTGGATCCCGAAGAAGCCTTGGCGCAGGAGATAGGATTGAAATTTAATTCACGGCATTTTTCCGCAACTCTGGCCGGATTTAACCGAGATTCTGAAAATCTAATTGATTACGTAAAGGAAAATGAAGAAGATCGATGGATGGCGACCAATATTCGATCGCTGAACACCAAGGGTGTGGAATTACAAATGGACTATCGATTCGAGGTAAGTAGTTTTCCACAGTTGTTGCGATTGGGATATAACTATATAGAGGATGAGGTAAAGGAATTGGAGGTGAACTTTTCGAGATATTCCATCAATTCGTTGAAACATCAGGTGGTTGCAACGATGCAATCGCAATTTTTAAAAAATGTGTCACAGACCATTGTTTATAAATATGCTGAACGGACGGCAGGTGAAAGCTATGCGGTGGTGGACCTAGCGCTTACATGGACTATTCAGCAATTAGAACTCTCTGTGATGGCAAATAATATTTTCAACGAAGTATATACCGAAACGAATTTGGTGCCCATGCCGAAAGGGAATCTGTTATTCGGGGTGGTCTATCGTTTGGATTAAATTCTGTTAATTGATTATTACGAAAATGTTATTTAGTTGTTTCTTAATTTTGTTTTTTTGTTTTCGAAAATGGAACTAAAGAATATTGAAAGAGTAGCCACTATTACTAAGGAAGAATTCCTTAAGAATTACTTTCGCCCCCAAAAACCGGTCATCATTGAAAACTTTATCAATGACTGGCCTGCCGCCGAAAAATGGAATTTGGATTATATGGCTGAAGTGGCAGGCGATAAGATGGTTCCGTTGTACGATGATCGTCCGGTGGATTACAGGGATGGGTTCAATGAACCCCATGCCCGTATGAAAATGGCAGATTATATCCAACTGCTCAAAAGAGAACCTACCCGTTACCGCATCTTTCTTTGGAATATCTTAAAAGAAGTACCTGAACTTCAGAAGGATTATAACTATCCCGATTTCGGATTGAAATTGATGAAGGGACTCCCCATGTTGTTCTTTGGCGGTGAGGATAGCTACACCTTTATGCATTACGATATTGACCTGGCCAACATCTTTCATTTTCACTTTCACGGAAAAAAGCAAGTGATCCTCTTCGACCAGGATCAAAATGATTATATCTACAAGATCCCCCACTCGTTGATCGTTAGAGAGGATATTGATTTCTCAAATCCGGATTACGACAAATGGCCTGCCCTAAAAAAGGCCAAAGGGTTCAAGGGTAATTTGGCCCATGGGGAAGTATTGTATATGCCGGAGGGGTATTGGCATTATATGAAATATATTACACCGGGGTTTTCGATGAGTTTACGGGGTATTCCCAGAAACCCTAAGAACCTTTGCAGAGCAGTCTACAATATTTTTGTGATGCGGCATTTTGATAATGCCATGCGACGATGGAAAGGTCAGGCATGGATCGATGCCAAAAATGAAAAGGCTATTACCAAGACACACGCTAAGTTGGAGATTTTTTAGATGACTGTACTCACCTTGTCCCAGACAAGTTCGGGTTCCCAGCCTCGATACAATAAGTAATCGGCTAATTTCTTCTTTTTTACTTGAAGGTTCTTCTCTGTAACGAGTTGCTCGATTCGTTTTTGTGCGAGTTGCTCAAAGGTTGTAAGGTATAGGTTCTCCGGGATTTCTTTAAGGGCAATTTTGATGTTGAAGGTACTGATGTCGCGATATTTAAGCTCTCTAATGATGCGGCTTTTCCCCCATTTTTTTACACGGAACTTTCCTCTGGCAAAGGCTTGAGCAAAACGGGTTTCATTGAGGTAGTTGTTTTGGAGCAGATGATGTATAACCATATCGTTCGCCTCCGGGATCATTCTCATTTCCTTTAGTTTTTGAGTTACTTCCTTATGACAACGTTCTTGATAGGCACAGTAGCGTTCCATTCTAGCTTTTGCTTCTTCGACCGTATAAGTTGTATGGGAGGTTTTCATTTTCATAAAAATACAAATTCCTCTTATTGTAAATTTATTTTATTTGGGAGGTCTGTTTAAGAAGCGTCGGAATTTTAAGGTATCAGGATGGAGTTAGGCATGACTTAAAATAAAAAACCCCTCCATTGCTGAAGGGGTTTTAGTTTTAAATCTCTTTACCATCTTTATCATGAAAGTGGTATTCGAGAAACGTGTAAGCATCTCTTGGTTGAATTTTTACCCATTTTTTGTGCTCCATAAACCACTTGGTTCGCACAGATGGAAAACCTTTTGTTAAAAAGGCGGCTACAAAAGGATGTGTGTTTAAAGTTATCTTTTTGTAGTCTTTTTTGAAGAGCTTTTTAAGATCTTCGGAAATTTTTGATATCACTCCAATTGGGGCTTCTATTTCTTCACCTTCTACATTACTGTCCGGATTTTCTTCCCTGGTTTTGATATTTACCTCGGGTCGTACTCTCTGTCGGGTGATTTGGATCAGCCCAAATTTACTGGGTGGGAGAATCTTGTGTTTGGCTTTGTCATCGCTCATTTCATCTCGAAGATGATTGAAAAGCTTTTTTCGGTGTTCCGACTTAGCCATATCAATAAAGTCGATCACAATGATTCCGCCCATATCCCTAAGCCTAAGCTGTCGGGCTACTTCACTGGCGGCAATCATGTTCACTTCTAAGGCAGTATCTTCTTGAGTTTTAGATTTATTACTTCGGTTGCCACTGTTCACGTCTATGACGTGCAGGGCTTCCGTATGTTCTATAACCAAATAAGATCCTTTGGCGCCGGAAACGGTCTTGCCAAATGAAGTTTTAATTTGTCGCTCGATCCCAAATTTTTCATACATGGGAACCTTCGAATCATATAACTTCACAATATTCTCTTGCTTAGGTGCAATTTCTTGCACATAATCTTTTATTTGTAAATAAAGGGTTTCATCATCTATATGAATAGCAGAGAAAGATTCATTGAAAATATCTCTGATGATAGATGCTCCTTTATTTAATTCACTTAACACCTTGCTTGGGTGGTGCGCCCCTCGTAGCTTTTTACACATCGCTGTCCAGCGATCCATGAGATTTTCTAAATCTCTATCCAGTTCTGCTACTTTTTTACCCTCTGCTACGGTACGAATAATTACGCCAAATCCTTTAGGTCTGATGCTCATGATGAGCCTTTTGAGCCGTTCCTTTTCTTCATTAGATTCTATTTTTTGAGAAATAGAAACTCTATCCGAAAAGGGAACCAGCACAATGTACCTTCCTGCTAAGGATAATTCGGAGCTAATCCGAGGTCCTTTGGTGGAAATGGGTTCTTTTACGATCTGTACCAGAATTGATTGATTGTTTTTCAGAGCGTCATTGACGCTTCCGTTTTTATCAATCTCTTTTTCAAATGGGAATTCTTTTAAAGAGAAATCTCTTGTTTTACCTGTGCTTACACTTTTTACGAATTTCATCATAGAGAGTACTTTTGGCCCAAGGTCATGGTAATGCAAAAAGGCATCTTTTTCATACCCCACATTAACAAATGCGGCATTTAGACCGGGTACAGTTTTTCGTATTTTGGCGATAAACACGTCACCAACAGAAAATTTACTGTTTTCCTCTTCTTTATGTAACTCGACTAGTTTTCCATCTTTTAAAAGGGCAAAATCAACTTGTTGTGAACTGGATCTTACAAATAATTCGTAGTTCACGTTACATTAATTTTTATCAGCCTTGGCTGATGGATTAAACAATATTATTACACAGGATCAATTTCAGGATTAATTGAAATTGATATAACCTGTAGAAATTAAAACCGTTAGGTCAATAATTTCATTTTCAAAGAACGTTTGGAGATAAATTAAAAGAAAAAAGTAGTCCAAAACTACTTTTTCTTGTGGCGGTTAGCGCGTCTTCTTTTCTTGCGCTTGTGAGTCGCTACCTTATGTCTTTTTCTTTTTTTACCGCTTGGCATATTAAAGTTTATTTAATACGTGCCGCTCACAGAGTCGGCACTTGTTGATAATTTACTTTACTTCTACGTTCGTTTTTACTCCTTCTACAAAAACTTTTGCAGGCTTGAATGCCGGAATATTATGAGCGGGAATCTTGATCGTAGTATTTTTTGAAATATTTCTTCCTGTTTTTTCAGCTCTCGTCTTGATGATAAAGCTTCCAAAACCTCTCAAATAAACATTATCTCCATTTTCCAATGAAGTTTTTACTTCGTCCATAAAGGATTCTACTGTAGCTTGTACATCACCTTTTTCCATTCCTAATTTTTCAGAAATTTTTGCTACGATATCTGCTTTCGTCATTATAAATTGGGTTTTAAATATTTAAAATGTATTATTAAACTGGGGTTTGTTTTTCAAGACCGCAAATATAAGGATTTTAAAATCAAATAATCAAATCGTAAAGTATTAAAATATAAATACATAAACAGTATTTTTGAGACATGTCAAAAAATCTCCCCGGTTTTAGTAATAGGCTGATATCATGGTACTTACAAAATAAGCGTTCTTTGCCCTGGCGGGAAACAAAAGATCCCTATTTGATTTGGCTTTCTGAAATTATTCTACAACAAACACGGGTTGCACAAGGATTACCTTATTATAAGAAGTTTGAAGCTGCTTACCCTACTGTTTTTGACCTGGCGAACGCCAAAGAAACCGATGTATTAAAATTGTGGCAGGGCTTGGGGTATTATTCGAGAGCGAGAAATCTGCATCATACGGCACAGTGTATAGCTTCAGAATTTAAAGGTGAATTTCCGGGAACCTATAAGGATCTGATTAAATTAAAAGGGGTGGGGGATTATACGGCCAGTGCCATCGCTTCGATCTGCTACGATGAGGCTGCCGCGGTAGTCGATGGAAATGTCTACAGGGTGCTGAGTCGAGTGTTCGGAATTGACACTCCCATTAATAGTAGCAAAGGAGCCAAACAGTTCAAGGAACTGGCGCAGGAATTACTAGTAGCGGATCAACCTGGAACCTTTAATCAGGCTATTATGGAATTTGGCGCTCGCCATTGTATTCCTTCCGCACCCGATTGCGTCAACTGTATTTTTTCAGACAATTGCTGGGCGCTGAAACATAAATCGGTGGCTCAATTGCCGGTTAAAGTAAAGAAGACTAAAATTAGGGTGCATCATTTTAATTTCATTATCCCCCTCTCCAATGATAATAAAACCTTTATGCGGCAACGTGTCGAGAATGGGATCTGGAAGAATTTGTTTCAGTTTCCATTAATTGACAAGGATAAACCACTTAATGAGGGATCGCTTTTAAAGGATCCCGGTTTTCAAGACTTGACTTCGGGATGGACGGTAGAGACCATAGATCGCTACAATGAGCAGCCGATTCTCCATAAATTGAGTCATAAAGACCTCTATATTACCTTCTGGATCGCCAAGGTTACAAATTTGCCTGAGCAGGCTATTTCTTTTTCGGAAGTGGCTAAACTTCCGGTCCCTATCATCTTGGGAAGGTTTATTTCAGATTTCGCTCCATTTCAACAATAAAAATTTACCTATATTTAAGTACAAAAATTACCTTTGCATAAAATTTAAAGAAAAGATGAGTGGAACGTTGAATAAAGTAATGCTGATCGGGCATACGGGAGATGAAATAAAAATGAACTATTTTGAAGGAGGTGGATGTATCGGTCGTTTTCCTTTGGCTACCAATGAAACCTATACCAATCGTACCACCGGCGAGAAAATATCAAATACGGAATGGCACAATATAGTAGTACGAAATAAGGCTGCTGAAATTTGTGAAAAATATTTAAAAAAGGGAGATAAGATTTATGTGGAAGGCCGCATAAAAACAAGAAAGTGGCAAGATGATCAAGGAAATGATCGCTACAGTACCGAGATCCAGTGCACTGATTTCACCTTTTTAACACCTAAGAATGAAAGTGGCCCCTCACAAGGGGATCAGGGTCAGTCGGCTCAGACAATGACTAAATCAAGTTCATCCCCCGAGCAGGAAGTCCCTCATTCCTTTTCAGAAGATGAAGACGACCTTCCATTTTAATGTGTAATCAATTGGTCATATTTTGGACATAGAACCCCCGAGTTTACTTTTACTGGCACTTCTTACCGTCACTCAGGTAACCAGCATCCTATTTGTGTTTGTTTTGCTGTTTTTTTCAGCCCTTATTTCCGGTGCTGAAATTGCTTTCTTTTCACTCACCTATACCGATATCCGTACTTCAGACGGAGAGTTGGTGAATAAAAAAATGGAATTGGTGGAGAAACTACTCTCCAAACCTAAAAAACTTTTAGCGACCATATTAATAGCGAACAACCTGATTAATATTGGGATTGTTTTGCTGTTCGATTCAATGAGCGATCTGTTTTTTGAAGGTATTGAAACACTGTGGATACGGTTTAGTATTGAAGTAGGAGTTGTGACATTTCTGATCCTATTGTTCGGTGAGATTTTACCTAAAATTTATGCCAGTAGAAATAAGGTGTCGTTTTCAACATTTATGTCCTATCCTCTAAATGTCCTTTACACTTTATTTTCTCCGATAAGTACACCCATGAGGGCAATCACATTATATCTTGAACAAAAATTGGGGAAACAAAAATCCAATATTAGCGTGGATCAGTTGTCCCAAGCTTTGGAGCTTACCTCTTCAGAAGATACGACCCATGAGGAACACAAAATACTTAAGGGAATTGTGACCTTCGGAAATACGGACACGAAAAATGTGATGCGTCCAAGACTGGATATTTTTGCCCTGGATGAAAGTATGAACTATAAGGAGATCATGCCTGAAATCATTAAGCACGGGTATTCCCGAATTCCTGTTTACAAAGATTCCATGGACAATATAACAGGGATCCTTTATGTAAAAGATTTGTTGCCTTATTTTGATAGAAAAACCTTCGATTGGGTAAAGTTGATCCGCGAACCGTATTTTGTTCCTGAAAATAAAAAACTTGATGATTTGCTCAATGAGTTTAAGGACATGAAAATGCACTTGGCGATTGTGGTGGATGAATATGGGGGTACCAGCGGACTGATATCCTTAGAAGATATTATAGAAGAGATCGTAGGGGAGATCAGCGATGAATTTGATGACGAAGCCTTAGTTTTCTCCAAACTGGATGATCAGAATTTTGTTTTTGAAGGAAAGACGCCATTAAAAGATTTCTATAAAGTGATCAAACTGGAAGACACCAAACTTTTTGAAGACGTTAAAGGGGAAGCAGAAACAATAGCGGGCTTTATTTTGGAAATCTCCAAAGGTTTTCCGAAAAAGGATGAAATACTAAATTTCCATCAATTTTCGTTTACTATTGAATCGTTTGAGAACAAACGTATCAAACAAATTAAACTATCTATTCATGATCAGCCTCCGGGTATTTAATGTTTTTCTCTTATTGGTTTTCATGGCCGGCTGCGGGGATGATATTGTGGTAAAACCCGAGGCCAAATTACGACTTCAATACCCCCCTCCACATTATGAACCGGTAAGTTTGGATTGTCCTTTTTCTTTTGAAAAAAATAGTACTACTACCTTAGAACTTAAAAAGAATTGCGGGGTAAATCTGCATTATCCAAATATGAAGGCCACGGTTTATCTTACCTATCAGCCAATCAATGAGAACCTGAACGATCTGCTTTCAGATGCACAGAAACTTACCTACGACCATACCATCAAAGCGAACGAAATCTTCGAGCAACCGCGGGTGGATAGCATTCACGGGGTGTATGGAATGTTTTATATGATCAATGGAGATGCCGCCACCCAAACACAGTTCTATGCTACCGATAGTATCAATCACTTTTTAACGGGCTCTTTATATTTTAAAAGCAAGCCCAATTTTGATTCCATTTATCCTGCCGTGGTCTATATAAGAGATGATGTAAGGAGAATCATGGAAACTATTACCTGGAAATAACAAAACCGCCGATAGGCGGTTTTTGTGAGTCTTAAAAATCGTTAGGCTTTTTTGGCGCAGCATGCTTTCTTGCAATTATCCCCGCATGCTTTTTTCTTTTCGGCGGTACAACCTTCTTTAACGCAAGCTTCATTGCATTCGTGCTTGGCTTGATTGCTAGAAAAGGACTCCATGGTTTTCATGTCACTTACCGAATAACTTTCTCCGGCACTTTTTACGATCTCCTCTAGTGAAGCAGTGGTTAGTTTATTTGTGTCGAATTCTACCATCGCTAATTTCTTGTCAAAATCTACAATAGCAGAGGTAACCCCCTCTGTTTCGGCTAATTTGTTTTCAATTTTTTTTGCGCAACCCATGGCGCAAGTCATTCCTTCAATGGTAAATTCTGCTTTAGAATTCGCTTCGATTTTCAGGTTTGTGTCGGCGGTTGCCGTTTTCTCCGTTTGGGTAATTTCAGTGGTCATGGCCGGGCCTTCATTTTTGCAGGAAACGGCTATGAATGAAAATATTGATACTGCGATAAGTGCTTTTAAAGATTTCATGATATTTCTGATTTTTATTAGAGCAAATGTAAGACTTTTGTGCCATAAAATTTCAATTTTACCATGCATAACAAATGGGTGTATCTTCTTATACTTTCTCTAATTTGGGGCAGTTCCTTTATACTTATTAAAAAAGGGCTGGTCGGACTTGACGCTTATCAGTTAGGTTCCCTGCGCATTGTATTAACCTCTTTGTTTTTGTTTTCCGTGGGCTTTAGGAGTATCAGACAGATCCGGAAGAAACATTGGCTGTGGATTGGAATTTCAGGTTTTGTAAGTTCCTTCTTTCCCCCTTTTTTGTTTGCCTTGGCTCAAGAACATATTGATAGTGCGGTAGCTTCTATTTTAAATAGTTTGACACCCTTGGCGACCGTGGTAGTGGGAATTGTATTTTTCCGAATTCTAAGCACCAAACGTCAAATCTTAGGGGTATTTATAGGTTTAATAGGTTCTGTATTATTGATATTGGCAGGGGCTAAGATTAATACGGATCAAAATTATATGTTCAGTTTACTGATCTTTATTGCGACCCTGGGGTATGCCTTAAATGTGAATATTCTAAAGAAGTACCTAACCGATATTAGTGCATTGGCGGTTACAACCGGAAACTTTCTGTTTCTATTTTTACCGGCTCTTGTTATTTTATACACTACCGGTTTTTTTGAAACCGTAGGCCAATCTGAAGAAATGCAGTTGTCCGTTGGATATATTGCCGTTCTATCTCTTTTTGGAACGGCACTGGCTAAGGTGCTCTTTAACAGAATGATCCAGATTTCCAGTCCGGTCTTTGCTTCATCGGTCACTTATACCATGCCGATTGTAGCCGTACTTTGGGGAGTGGTAGATGGAGAACGATTTGGATTTATGCAATTGATCGCGGCCGGAGTCATTTTGGTTGGGGTATATCTTTCCAATAAACGTGCTGCCTGAGCTGAATAATTTTTGAAATTAAAAGCATTGTGAGTCGCCGGGTTTTATTTCAAAAAACTCTTTGTTCGTTTCAAATTTTAAAATTATATTTGCACCCGCTTTAATCATACGGTTAAGGCATTGTTTAATAATTTAATCTAAACGTTTACGCTATGTACGCAATTGTAGAGATAGCAGGGCAGCAATTCAAAGTTGCAAAAGACCAAAAAGTCTTTGTAAACCGTTTGGCCACAGAAGAAGGATCAAAAGTCGAATTTGACAATGTACTTCTTATTGGCGACGGAGACAAAGTAACTGTTGGCGCCCCGGCTATAGACGGAGCTCAAGTTGGAGCAAAAGTCATAAAGCACCTTAAAGGAGACAAGGTGATTGTTTTCAAAAAGAAAAGAAGAAAAGGGTACCGCAAGAAAAACGGTCATAGACAATACCTTTCTGAAATTGTTATTGAAAGCATTGTAGCGAGTGGAGCCAAAAAAGCGGCACCTGCACAAAAAGGAGCCCCAAAAAAGGCAGAACCTAAGCAAGAAGTAAAAGCGGCAGCTCCTAAAGCTGAAGTTAAAGATGCTACTGAGGATCTATCCGGAATGACGGTGGCCCAATTAAGAGATTTAGCTAAAGATAAAGGCCTAACAGGATTTTCTTCCATGAAGAAAGCTGAATTGATCGAAGCCTTAAGTAACGTATAACCCTTTAAAACCGAAAGAAAATGGCTCATAAAAAAGGAGTTGGTAGTTCTAAGAACGGTCGCGAATCCGAATCGAAACGTTTAGGTGTTAAGATTTTTGG
>JAHEMZ010000110.1 GCA_024643385.1 Flavobacteriaceae bacterium
TTAACATTGGTTATCGACTCACCTTCGGAAATGTAAAGAATGAAATTGAAAACTATTTAGAAGCGCATAAGCCTGATCTGATTGTCATGGGAAAACGAGCGGCGAAACCTTTTCAATTGGCTGGAGACGGGATCACCGAATTTGTAATGGATAATTATGAGGGTACTGTACTTGTTGCTTCCGAAGAAAATGCTTTGGTTCCAAACCATCCATTGACATTGGGGTTGTTGAATGGTGCAAAGCCACCATCCAATCTAAGTTTTTCGAAAGATCTCTTGAATCATTCCATAAAACCACTCAAGGTATTTAAGATCATAGAACCATCTGCGTCGGAACAAAATTTACCGGTTTCTTCCAATTCCGAAGCTATTGAATTTGTTTTTCATGAGGGTGAGAACTCGGTCAATAATCTATCGAAATACCTATTGAAAAATAATATTAATTTACTGTGTATTGAGCGAAGCCCGAATACAAATACGAATTTTGTAAATATCGTAGGTTCCGATTTTAAAAAGGCACTGAGTAAACTGCAAGTTTCCCTATTGTTTGCCGGGAAACAAAAATACGCCATGTCATAATTGACATGGGTTAAATAACTAATTTGGATTACTAAAAACAGATAAAAATAACATGAAAGCACATACTAGAGAATCTCAAGCAACGATGACCCCTCAAAAAGCACTGCAGTTTTTAAAAGAGGGTAATCTTCGATTTCAAAATAACTTAAAAGCAAATAGAAATTTATTACAACAAGTGAACGATACTGCTGAAGGACAGTTTCCTTTCGCTACGATCCTAAGTTGCATCGACTCAAGGGTCTCGGCAGAACTAGTTTTCGATCAAGGACTGGGAGACATCTTCAGCATCCGGATCGCCGGTAATTTTATCAATCAGGATATTTTGGGGAGTATGGAGTTTGCGAGTAAATTGGCTGGCACGAAATTGATCGTTGTATTGGGTCACACCAGTTGCGGAGCGGTCAAGGGGGCATGTGACCATGCACGTATGGGGAATCTTACCTCCTTGATCAATAAGATAGAACCTGCTGTGTATGCCGTGGAAGAACCGGCAGATCCAAAACTGAGAAACTCTTCAAATACGGAATTTGTAGATAAAGTAGCACAAGTCAATGTAGAAATGGCACTGGAAAATATACACAGTCAAAGTGTGATCTTAAAGGAAATGGAAGAGAAAGGTGAAATTATGATCATAGGAGCGATGTACGACCTGAGTAATGGAGAGGTAACTTTTTATGAATAAGTAACCCCTATAAATAAGGATACAAAGCCTTCCGGGTGGCAGGCTTTTTTTTCATTGTTTTCAGTGATTCTTTTTAGTTGAATCAATGAAATTGTTTTTCTATTTCTTTTAGTACATTTAGGTTTCCACTTTTAACAGAAAAACCTTAATTACTAAAAATGACTGACCAAAACCCCGTAAAAAGATATTACCACATCGTGCTGCTTGTCATGGTCATTTTCTTTGCCATTTCATTTATCACAAACATTCTGAATTCGATTATCGTAGATGTGAAGGAAAGCTTTGATCTTAGTCTCGGTTTGACCGGATTCCTTCCTTTTGCCTTCTTTATTGCCTATGGGGTCATGTCGATCCCGGCCGGATTCCTTTCTGAAAGATACAGTGATAAATTGCTTTTGTCAGGGTCGTTTCTAACGATCATAGTGGCTTGCCTTGTCTTTTCCATTTTCCCCGGTTATCTGGTATTCAGCATCACACTATTCTTTCTGGGATGCAGTATGGCGGTGCTTCAGGTGATCATCAACCCAATGCTGCGGGCGGCCGGAGGGGAAGAACACTTCGCTTTTAATTCTGTTTTGGCACAATTGGTTTTCGGACTGGCTTCCTTCGCGAGTCCGTATTTATATATGTACCTGGTAAATGACCAGGCTTCCCAAAATGGTTTGGCTGAATTCTTATTGGAATGGGTGCCAGCCGAATTACCGTGGGTCTCTCTTTATGTGGTATTTTCCGGATTAGCCCTTATCTTATTGTTAATTGTTCAAGTTACAAGATACCCCACATATACAAAGAAAAGTGAAGAAAGATCCGGAGATTCCAAATCCTACCTGAGCTTATTGAAGAACAAATGGACACTTCTCTATTTCCTCGGTATTTTCTGCTATGTGGGAACCGAACAGGGCATTGGGAACTGGATTTCGCAATTCTTACAGCAATACCATGGTTTGGATGCGCAAACGGTAGGAGCCAATACGGTTTCTTACTTTTGGGCCATGCTGACGGTGGGTTGTCTGCTGGGGCTATTGTTACTGAAATTAATGGACAGCCGGAACTTACTCATTGGTGCGAGCGTCATTACCATTGGATGTTTGTTCGTAGCATTATTCGGTTCTGCTGATATTGCCCTGATCGCCTTCCCCATGTTGGGATTCTTCATATCGGTGATGTGGTCCATTATCTTTTCATTAGGGCTTAATTCAGTGAATTCACATCATGGTTCTTTATCAGGAATCCTTTGTACCGGGATCGCCGGAGGAGCCATTATGCCACTCATCGTCGGACTGGTCGGGGATATGATGGGATTGAAAGCGGGGTTACTATTTTTAGTATTGCCCTTGTTATTTATCCTTTCTATAGGATTTTGGGCAAAACCCTTGATCGGCAACAGCACCATTCAACTTAAAAAGAAACGTTCACAATGAATTCTGAATACATAGGGGTGGATCTGGGAGGAACCAGTTTCAGTATGGGAAGAGTGATCAACGGGATGGTCGTCGATGCTAGATCCACACAAATCGACAGTAAAAAAAGCAGCGAAGTTATTTTAAAGACCCTAATTGATTCGATCGATGCCATCATTACTCCGGAAGTAAAAGGAATAGGTGTTGGGGTTCCCGGGATCGTCGAACCAAGGAATGGGGTGATCTATGACATTCAGAATATCCCGGCCTGGAAAGAAGTCCCCTTGCAGGCGATTTTGGAGCGGAAATACAATGTGCCGGTCGCGCTAAACAACGACGCCAACTGTTATGCCTTAGGAGAAAAGAGATTTGGGAAAGGAAAGGGCTTTCATAATTTTGTCGGACTTACCCTCGGTAC
>JAHEMZ010000111.1:0-1745 GCA_024643385.1 Flavobacteriaceae bacterium
CGCCAACGCCTCCTTACGGAAAATAAGTTCAGTAAGTACCTCATCTATGCTGCGGGTGAAATCATTCTCGTGGTCATTGGAATTTTGATCGCCTTATCCATTAATATCCGGAATGACCAAAAGAAGGATGCGGCCTCCGAACATCTTTATTATTGCAGAATTTTAGAAGATTTTGAACTCGATAAACAACTTATTGACGAATTAAAAGAAAAGGCAGATTATAGAATTGAATCAAGCAAAAAGGTTTTATTGGATTTGGATTCAGGTACAAAAGACAAGCATGATATTATAAATCGGTTTATACTGGCTACCCGAAGTGAAGTCTATGAACCTCGTAATACAACCTTTAAAGATTTAATTTCTTCCGGAAACTTAAGATTGATAAATGATCTAATCGTAAAAAACAGCCTTATTCAATATTACAGTGAACTGGAAAATAAACAAACGCAATTGAAACAAAATAGGGAAGAAATAACAAAAACAATTTTTGATCTGGTCAAAACTTCTATGGAAATTGGGGCTATACAAGAATTTGAATACGTGCATCGATTACTCGGACCGGAAATTCTTCAAATTTTGCCCCATTACGATTGGACAAAAGATAAAAACAGCGACTATTATAAAAAATTACAACTCACGCTCTTGTTCAATATAGCCATGTCGGACCGAGAAAAACAACATTTATCCGCCATCAATACTTTAATGGAAGAACCTTACCGGCTTTTAATAAAAAAGTGCGAAAGGCAAATGGAGCCATAAAAAACTATCAAATTAGAAATTGAATAGATCTGTATGAAATCAAAAAAGAAGATCGGGATCGATCGCAGGGAGTTTCTGGAAATAAGTGCCAAGACGGCCGTGGGGGTCACACTTAGTTCATTTCCCTTCGTTACAGCAAGTTGCCTTTCGGCCTCCAATACTAAAACAGTGCATGGGGCCTGCTATCACGATTGTCCGGACCGATGTAGTTGGAAAGTGACCACAGAGAATAAGAAGGTGATCGCCTTTGAAGCAAGTAGCAACAATCCTTATACCGCCGGAAAACTATGTGATAAGATGATCAATTTCCCCTCGGACGTGACCTATCACCCCGATCGGATCTTAACGCCTTTAAAAAGGAGCGGAGAAAAAGGAAAGGGTGAATTTACTGCCATAAGCTGGGAGCAAGCCATTGGTGAAGTTGCAGAAAAATTAAATAACATTATCGATCAAAAAGGAGGAGAGGCCATCCTTCCATATAGCTTTGGCGGAAATCAAGGAATCGTGCAGAGTGATGCCATCCCGGGGCGTTTCTTCGCCCGGATCGGCGCAAGTCAATTGGAACGCACCATATGTGGCAGTGCCGCGGTAGCCGGGGTTCTTGCCGTGAATGGGCAAACCACCGGTGTTTTGCCGGAGGATATCATTCACAGCCGCTATATTATCCTATGGGGTACAAATCCCATTCTTTCAAACCAACACCTCTGGCCGTTCATTCAAAAGGCAAAAAATGAAGGGGCTACCCTTGTGACCATCGATCCTTTTCGATCCCTCACGTCTGAATCTGCAGATTGGCATATTCAACCGAAACCCGGCACAGATGCCGCCCTGGCATTAGGGTTGATCCACGTGATCCTGGCCGAGAACCTTCAAGATCAGGAGTATATCGATCGGTATACGGAAGGCATTGAGGAATTGAAAGAACACGTGCAACAATTCGATCCGGTTGCCGTGGCCAAGATCACCGGACTGGAACAAGAGACCAT
>JAHEMZ010000111.1:1845-3016 GCA_024643385.1 Flavobacteriaceae bacterium
AAACCCAATTCGGAGCTATTCCGACTCCTTGCAAGGGAGATGGGATTTACAGAGTCCTATTTATATGCAACCGATATCGAAATAGTAAAGAACGCTTTGGATAGCGATCACGATTATATGGAAGGGATCACTTTTGAGTCGTTGCGAAAAAGGGGAGGGCAGAAGCTAAAACTTCCCGATAGATGGATGCCCCATGCGGAAGGCAACTTTAAAACTGCGACCGGGAAATGTCAATTTTATAATGCCACCATAGAACCTTCGCTTCCCCAATATATTCCGATGGTTTATAATGAAAGCGAAAAGGAACAGTTCCCTTTACATTTACTCACCTTAAAGACACCTAAGCATTTCTTGAACAGCAGTCATGCCAATGTAATTTCCTTGCTGAACAAGGAAGGACAACCCTATGTGGAGATCAATCCGGCGGATGCTTCCACACGAGGTATTTCCGATAAGGATGAGCTGAAGGTATATAACCAACGGGGAAGTGTATATGTCAAGGCCCGGATAAGTAAAAAAGTTTTGCCCGGGGTCGTCTGCATCCCACAAGGCTATTGGTCTTCCGCTTTTAAAGGAGGATCTAGTGCCAATGCCCTAACGGATCATCAACTTACCGACATGGGTAGAGGAGGAGCATTGCAAGAAGTTAAGGTAGAGATCGAGAAGGTATCGTAGAAATGTAGCTTCTATTTGGATATAAAGAATACACCTCATTAAGTTAATTAGTAAAGCCCTGCTAAAGCGGGGCTTTTTTCTTACATAATTGAAAAAACACAGGAATAAAGGAAATGGATTTTACTTCATCATCCCCCTTTTTTTTACACGTTTTAAACCCAATTACGCTTGAACGAATTTTCGCGCATTTTAACGAATAGTTAACAAAAAAATAAAGTTTAATATCATCTTAAAGGCAGCTTAAAATAGCTAACAGATAATAGATCATAATTTTTTTGACTCCTCTTTTGTCCGATCTAAATTTTAGATTTTTACAACAGGCTGTTTATCTGATAGATATAAAAATATGAAAACCATTATTTATTAATTTACTAACCAAAACTATTTATTTATGAAAAATTATTTTAAAATTTTATGGATCATGCTATTCGGAGCATTTATTGCTATCGGTTGTTCGGAGGAAGACCAAGACCAAGTATCGGAATCCCAAAACCAG
>JAHEMZ010000112.1 GCA_024643385.1 Flavobacteriaceae bacterium
AAGAAATACTCGACTTTGAGAATCTACCCCCTGCCAAGCAACGTGAAGTTGAACGGATTATCGAAGAAAAAATCAGGGAAAAACAAAGGGAAGAGTTGAAGGAGATTTTAAAGGAGGTGACAGATGAGATTGTTCAATCCAAATTGAACTAGGAACAAAGTTCATATGTTTTAAACGGATTTAGATAATTCCCCTATCGCCCGATTCAATTCACTTTGAAACATTTCAAGATAGTCCATCATCTTAGTTCTTAATTTGATGATTCGGGAAATTAAAAGAATAACTATTAATATTAAAAACACTGCTGGAAATACATTGGAATTTCCATACGACTCAATGTCTTTTACATCATAAAATACTTCAATAATTTGATATGCATAAATTAGGATAGGGGATAGAATCGCAATTCTCCACCAATTTATTGATGTTGAGTACCAAATAAAGAACACAATTAGTAAAGAGACTTTCTTTAGTAAATACCAAACCAAATTATTTATGGTCCCAAACCCTAAGTCGTGAAAATTAATTCCAATTAACTCGAAACTCTTTAAATCTTTCGGAAAAATTAAATAGACAAAATTTAATAATAGCGCCACGATAAAGGTCACTTTTATTAGTAATTTATTCGACTCTGGTTTTGTACTTCTTATCCCCTCATTAAAATTTATAATTGATTTATTAATAGCTTTTTGCATTAGTTCACTATAATAATGCAACCTGCAGACATATTGCATGGTAGTTACTTGCCTACTCTGTCTAGCAGTCTTTTCCACATTCTTAATTATTTTAGAGTTACTAAGAACTAATAATTCACTGATAAGTTCATTGTAACTTAAAGTCAAAGATTTCCTTCGAAATTTATTAATGAGAAATCTATCTGCGAATCTTAATAAGATAACTGTAACGAATGCAAAGTATATACCTTCAACACTTATAATATAATATATTGGATTTAAATAAAATACATCACTTGTAGTAAAGCAAAGAAAGAGAACTATGAATGGAATAATGAAATGCTTGTAAGCATTCTGTATTGAGGCATAAGTTAAAATCAATAGAGATAATGGGATTAAATCCGAGAGTAAATTCCAAGCGAAAAGCTGGTTATTTTTAAAGCCATGTTTCCACTCAATAAAAAGCACTTCAAATGCACCTGAGCTTGTAGAAAATACCAGGTGCAGGTATATCAAAAAGGGTGAAATCATTATGACTAGCGCTATCATCAATTCTTTTTTGAATTGATAGCTCCAACTCTTGAATTCTTTAGGAATTTTAGAAGCCATTTAATTCTACAGCTGTTAGCAATGATAAATTGAACAAAACCACTAAGCTTTAATCAGAAAGATAATTAAAATAATTTAAATGTCGAATATATTCTACAGTATAAACGAATTGAGCAATGTAGCTGAGATTATTATTCTTAAATCAAAAAGTAAATTAATTTGTTTTTATGGGGCAATGGGAGTCGGCAAGACCACCTTAATTAAAAAAATTATTGAAGTAATAGGGTCTCAGGATACCGGTAATAGTCCCACATTTGGTATTGTTAACAACTATTACAATTCAAACAATGAACTCATTGCCTACCACTTAGATTGCTACAGGCTCGAATCTGCAGAAGAAGCCCTGGATATAGGGATTGAAGAATATCTTCAGGCAAATTGCTGGATTTTCATTGAGTGGCCTGAAAAAATCAAAGAATTATTGCCGTCAGAGCGAACCGAAGTTCACCTGCGAATTGTAGACACCGAGACACGGGAACTAACAATTCGAAACCTAAGAGAGTAAGGCTTTTCGTATCGTTTAGGCTGCAGGTTTATTGCAAATTAATCGATGAAATGCATGAATTTCGTTAAAGTGCTTGTTTTTATCGGTGAAATGCACTTAATTTGTATTTTAAAATCAGATGTACGGGTGTTAATTTCCTACATTTGAAATGAAAATGAAGAACCACCCTTAAATCCTCCGATACGATGAACACTAAGAAATTGTTTTATGGTCTCCTAACCTTTGGAGTGTTAACTTTAGCGGCCTGTTCTAATGACTCTAGTGATGGTGCATATGATGGTGTTGATAAAACGAAAATAACCAAAGGACCAGATGGTGTTGATAAAACGAAAATAACCAAAGGACCAGATGGTGTTGATAGAACGAAAGTTACTAAGGGAACTGACGCTGTCGATAAAACCAAGGTCACCAAAGGACCTGATGGTAAATAAATATCTTTGATTATGTCGGTTTAATTCGACATTTAATCGAAACTTCCTAGAGCCAGTCAATAAACTGGCTCTTTTTTCGTTTGGGCTCTATACTATAAATGTGTAGAGATGAACAATGTTACCAAAAATCAAAGTAGTGCAAGAAAAAGATTCCTTATTGAATCCTTCTTACTACTATTAATAATTGGTTCTCCTTTTATATTCAAAGCGCATGAATATTTTCCAACTGACTCGGATGCGACTGTTTCATTCTTAGGAATTGAAATAACTAAAAACGGATTTGCTGACGTAAGTGTTTATGTTTGGTTTTTATTGGGAAAATTAATACCTCTATACTTACTTACTATTTGGTTTTTTACCTGCAAACATTGGTGGTATCATATAATATTGATTCCACTTTGTATGTATGCCTTTCAGATATTTGAAGTTATTTATTCTCAAGACGATTTTGTTGATACTGAAAACATTCTTTGGTTGTTGCCAATTTGCATGATTGTCATACCATTCGTTTATTTTATCAGACTAAAACTTTTTGATAAGTATGTACACGGTATTGATTTGGAAGCAATGAACGCTGAATTAGAATATTATAAGAAAAAAGAAAGGGATCAAATGAAAAAAGTTGGTATTCCCTTCGATACAAGTTCCAAGACCACGGCTGAATTTGATCTTTCCGACGCAACCCCTAAACGTACCTTATCACAGATCTTTACCAATCTCAGGTTGTCGCTTAAGAGTCTGTTCTGAGGTTGAAACAACCGAATACCAAAAGAGGGCCCTGGCCCTCTTT
>JAHEMZ010000019.1:0-40762 GCA_024643385.1 Flavobacteriaceae bacterium
TTTATCGCGTTGTCAAATATTTGATTTTAAGCGTATTACAGTTAGCGATATCAAAGAACAGTTATCCGACGTGGCGGCTGCGGAAGGAATTACTGCGGAAGATGATGCCTTGCACATTATAGCACAAAAGGCAGACGGTGCTATGCGTGACGCCCTGTCAATTTTCGATCGGGTGGTAAGTTTTTCAGGAAAGAATTTGACGCGCATTGCCGTGACAGAAAACCTGAACGTACTGGATTATACTTACTATTTTGAGATCACCCGCTTGTTATTGGAAAATGATATTCCAAAGGTGTTAATGTCCTACGACGAAATTTTATCCAAAGGCTTTGACGGACACCATTTTATTTCCGGTCTCGCGTCACACTTCCGTGATTTATTAGTCTGTCACAATCAGGATACCATTGCACTGTTAGAGGTTGGGGATCAAGTGAAGGAAATGTATTTAAAACAATCCAAAGAAGCACCTCAAGAATTTCTATTTGAAGCGATAGAACTGGCTAACGATTGTGATCTCAAATACAAGAATAGTCGCAATCAACGATTACTGGTAGAACTTTGTTTACTGCAATTGGCGTCATTGACCTTTGCTTCTGAAAAAAAAAAGTCCACTAAAGACCGTTTTGTAATTCCCCCCTCCCATTTTGCGGTTTCCCCGTTAAACCAAGTAAAAAAAGAGCCTGAAGCAGCCCCTGTTGAATTACCAGTAGCCGTAGAGTTACCTGTGGCAGAAGAAGTGATTACCGCAGTAGAGGAAACCTCTGAAACGACCAAAGTATATGAACGGCCTCAAATATTGGCCGAACGAAATGCACAAAGAGTTTCGGCCTTATCGATGAAAAGCATTCAGAAGAAACACGAAATTAAAAAGGAATTGATTGCTCAACAGCCTTCCGCTGAAGAATTACCTGTTGAAGATTTTACCGAAGGAGCTATGCTGTTGGCTTGGGAGGCCTATACGCAAAAGATCGAAAGTTTGGGTAAATTTAATATGCATTCACACCTTACGATGGGAATTCCACGTCTCGAGGGAAATTTAATTCATCTGATATTTCCTAACGACACCATAAAAGTAGAGGTAGAAAGAGAAAAACACGAATTATTGGATCATTTGCGTTCAACACTTAGCAATTATGAAATCGACCTCTCTATTGAGGTAGTTGAAAGTGAGATCAAACGATATGCCTATACCGCCAGAGAAAAATTTGAAAAATTAAAAGAAAAAAATCCTTTGATAGAAGCATTGAGGAAAGAATTTGATCTGGATGTTTAAATTGTAAGATAATGGAAGATAAAAAGGAACATATTAAAATGCTCGGACTTAAATTACCTACCGATCCACGTTGGGTAAACATTGTTGAGAAGAACATAGATGAGATCTTAACAGACCATGCCTATTGTGAGCAAAAAGCTGCGTCTACAGCTATATCCCTTATTATTGGATACCCTGAATACAAGGAATTGGTGAGTGAAATGACCTTGTTGGCTCAAGAAGAAATGAGTCATTTTAAAATGGTCCACGACCGGATTCTCGAAAGAGGTGAACATTTAGGCAGAGAGCGAAAAGATGCCTACGTGAACAAATTAAGAACCTATTTCCCTAAAGGCGGCAGTCGTAATACACATCTGATTCAGAAATTACTTTACGCTGCTTTGATTGAAGCACGCAGCTGTGAGCGATTCCGATTGTTAAGCGAAGAATTAAAAGACAAGGAACTCGCCGATTTCTATCGAAAGTTGATGATCAGTGAGGCTAATCATTATACAATGTTCTTAAGTTTTGCTCGTCAGTACGGAAATCGCGAAGAAGTTGACCAGATGTGGCAAGGACTACTTGCGTTTGAAGCTGAAATAATGAAGGATCTAGGCAAAGAAGAAACTGTCCATGGTTAGAAAAGCTTCGGCCCGCTTGTTAATTTCTCGTTATACAAGCTTTTTACGATACCATCTGCCAATCCTATTTTTGGCACATACATGTTTTTAGCACGGCTCCATTTCATAGCGGAGAGATATATCTTTGTTGCCGGTATAATTACGTCGGCTCGATCGGGATTCATTTCAAGTTCATAAATGCGTTCGTGGTATGTATACGATTTTAGCTTTTCGTAATAATTAGCTAAAAAGAAATAACTCAAAGGTCTGCCTATCTTTTTCCCGCTGGTGCTGTAGATGCTGTTTATATTCCCTCCCGATCCAATAACGTTCACACTTTCGTATTTCTTAGTGTAATTTACGATCCAGTCTCGTACTTCATCCCAACTATTCTCGCGAACCATGTCATTTAAGATACGAACAGTTCCCAACTTAAAAGATTTCGAGGCTACCACATTTCCTTCCGCAAACACAGTAAATTCTGTACTTCCACCTCCCACGTCTACATAAAGGAAGACCCTTTCAGAATCGATAAGATCCCTTAAATCTGTAGAGGCAATGATCGTGGCTTCAATATCACCGTCAATGATCTCAATATCCACCCCGGTTAACTCTTTTATCTTTTGAGCTACTTCTACTCCATTTTCAGCTTCGCGCATGGCAGAAGTCGCGCAGGCCCTAAATTTAATAACATTGTGTGTCTTTATTAGAAGATGAAAAGCATTCATAGCATCTACCATCCTCTTAAAATTCTTTTCTGAAATTTTTCCTTCCAAAAATACATCCGCCCCCAATCGAATAGGCACCCGTACCAAAGAGGTTTTCTTGAACCTGGGAGGACGCTCCCCCATTTCAGTAACCGTAGCAATTAGTAACCGAATGGCGTTAGAACCAATATCTATCGCCGCGTATTTTTCAATGTTTAGCAAATCAGTTTAGTTTTTGTAAATAATAATCATATAACGCCAATTGTGATCGAACTTCAGGTTTATCATTTCTCACATAATAATTATCCTGCTTCTCTGAAATAATTCTGGCTTTCACATTGTCACTCCAGCAAATTTCAAAAGTATCTAATAGTTCCTGTTTAATATCTTCATCATAGATCGGACAGGTGATCTCAACCCGTGAATCCAGATTTCTACCCATAAAATCTGCTGAAGAAATATAGAACTTGGATTGGCCCCCATTATCAAAGATGTATAATCTTGGATGCTCCAGGAATTTGTCTACAATACTTATCACTTCAATATTTTCGCTCATCCCCTTAACTCCCGGGATCAAAGAACAAATACCTCTGACAATTAATTGAATTTGAACCCCGGCTTTACTTGCTGCATACAATTTATCGATCATTTTATAATCTGATAAACTATTCAATTTAAGCTTAATTCCACTGGATAGCCCATTTTTCTTATTTTCAATTTCCTTTTCAATCAAATGATAAAAAGCATTTCGAGTATAATGTGGGGACACAATAAGGTGTCGATATTTCTTAACCTGATAATTCACCTCAAAAAAGTTAAACACTTTATTGATCTCTTTACTTATACCTTCATGAGCTGTGAAAAGCGTTAGATCGGTATAAATCTTAGCGGTAGACTCATTAAAATTACCGGTACTGATAAAAGAATAGCGTTTTAGTTTCCCATGTTCCATCCGTTCCACCACACAAGCTTTACAATGTACTTTAAGGCCCTTCACGCCAAATATCAATTTCACCCCCTCTTCCTGCATTTGCTCTGCATAACTTATATTGGCCACTTCGTCAAAACGAGCCCGAAGTTCTATCTGTACCGTTACATCCTTTCCGTTTTTTGCGGCATTGATCAAGGAACTGGCAATATGTGAAACCTCTGCCAAGCGGTATATGGTAATTTTTATGGAATGCACTTTTGGGTCTAATGCAGCTTCGCGAAGAAACTTTACCACATAACTAAATGTATGATAAGGCGCATATAACATATAGTCCTTCTTTGCGATCTTATCCAATAAACTACCTTGTAAACTTAGCCCCGGTATTGGAAGCGGTTCTTTAACGTCATATAGCAAATCTTTCCGCCCCAAATTTGGGAATTTCATATAATCCCTTCGATTGTGATATCTACCGCCGGGAATAATACTATCCATGGTATCAATACCCATCTTATTCATTAAATATTGAAGAGTATCCTTATCTATGCTACTGTCGTATACAAATCGAACCGGATCTCCCGAACTGCGCCTGGCGACACTTTTGGAAATTTTTTCCAAAAAACTTCTACTCAAATCGGAATCGATATCCAGCTCCGCATCTCGCGTGATCTTGATCATATGCGCAGCAATACTTTCGTAGTAAAAAATGCTAAAAATATTTCCCAGGCAATGGCGAATTAGATCATCTAGTATGATAATGTATTTCTTTCCATCTTCCTCAGGTAAGACCACAAATCGGTCGATCACTCTCGGAATTTCAATTAAAGCGTAATTAATTTTCGATTTGAAGGTTTCATCTTCCTCCTGCATCACCATTCGAACTGCCAAATACGCAGCACTATCCTTTAACATCGGGAATTCTTCCAATTCAGACAGCATGATAGTAACCAATGCAGGGCTCACCACTCTGATAAAATACTCCGAAATGAACTTGCTTTGTGAAGGTGAGATCTGGGTTTCGTCTATGATATGAATATCCTTTTTCCCCAATTCAATTTCTATATCTTTAAGGATCTCAAGACTCATATGCTGTTGATCGATTACGGTTTGGGTAATCTCTTCGAGCAACTCTGCCGCAGCAACACCTCCCAATTCGCTTCTTCCTACTTTTCCGGCTTCAACAATTCGCTTGATGGTAGCATACCGTACCTTAAAGAATTCGTCCAAATTATTTGAGAAGATACCGAGGAATCTTAAACGCTCCAAAAGGGGAACCGAAGGATCCTCTGCTTCTTGCAGTACCCTTCCATTGAATTGCAACCAACTTAGATCACGATTGATATATTTTTGTTGCTTATGTTTGGTAACGATTATTCCTTTCATTTCTTTAGATCTCTTGGAAATACGGTTTCTATCGTAATTCCTGTAGTGATGTTGCTCCACTGGTCTTCAGTGAATTGTATTTTAACAAAGCCGCAGGTTGGTACATTATCAATATACTTATTTCCCATCATATTTGCAACGGATGTAAACGCATGATTATGGCCCACAATTAAGACAGTATGGTAATCATCACTTAAATTTTTAATAATCTCCATTACTTTTTGTCCGCTGAAATCATACAAATTAGGAGTAACCTTAAAATTGATGTCAGAAACGCCAAAAGCATCCTTAAAATATTGCGCCGTAGCCATCGCCCTCACAGCATCACTGGTGACAATTTGCTGTGGAGCATTAAAATTTTCAGCAACATATTGTGCGACCAAGCTCCCATCTTGATTTCCTCGTTCTTTTAAAGGGCGCTTGTGATCAATTACATCAAACTCCCATGAAGATTTGGCGTGTCTCACCATATACAATGTCTTCATAACTTAATGCTTTTAAGTGTTATGCTTAAGGGGCAAGTCTTTCAATGACCCAGTCATAGCCCTCCATTCGGTAACGAAACCGGTCATGAAGTCGATTGGGTCGACCTTGCCAAAATTCAAATTCTATAGGTCTCACCAGATATCCACCCCAATCCTCAGGCTTAGGCACTTCTTGCCCTTCATAATTCTCTTCCAGGGCCTTTAGTTCATTTTCTAAGACATCGCGGTTGGGGATAACGGTGCTTTGATGGCTGACCAAAGCACCTAACTGACTTCCTTTCGGGCGTGAAGCAAAATAATTCTTCGAATCAGACTCACTCGTCGGCTCAGCGGTTCCTTTGATAATTACCTGCCGTTCAATATTGGGCCAAAAGAAAGATAAACAAACTTTGTTGTGGACTGTAATTGACTTTCCTTTTTCGCTGTTGTAGTTGGTGTAAAAATAAAACCCGTTTTCATCGTACTTTTTTAAAAGCACCACTCTTCCTTTAGGGAATCCATCCACTCCCAAGGTAGAGAGTGTCACGGCATTTACTTCATCTACACCACCGGCATTCTGAACATTATAGAACCAAGTGCGAAATTGTTGAAATGGATTAGGATCTACCGATTCTTCATCCAGAGATCCATGTTTGTAGTTTTTACGATAATCGTGTAGATTGTCACGCATAGCTAGCCATTAATAGTTGCAAGTTACAAGTTTTACGGATGAAGGTAATGAAGCAACGATTTAAATTTGGGTTAAATTGTTAATCAATAACAAAAACTTTCCCATCAGCTGCTAATTCAACCTTCTTGAAGTGTTCCTGTGCTTCCTTTCGAAACAATTCAAAATCTGAATAACGTCCCGAATAATGCCCTAATAGTAAGGTGCCTACTTGCGCTTCTTTTGCAATTTGACCCGCTTGCTCCGCTGTACTGTGCTTCGTTTTCTCACAAAGATGCACATGGGTCTTTAGAAAGGTAGATTCATGGTACAAAATGGTCGAACCTTTGATCTGAGGCACGATAGAAGGATCATATGCGGTATCGCTGCAAAAAGCATAACTTTTCACAGGATCCGGGTCGTGGGTAACGGATTTGTTGGCGATCTCTTTTCCTTCCCTGTTCTTTACATTAAACCCTTGCTTTAGCTTCGGAAAGTAAGATTGGTCAATTTTAGCATTCACCGCAGCCGTTACATCCAATTTCCGCTCACCTTTTTTTTCTTTAAATAGGAAACCATTGGTATAAACTCTGTGATCTAAAGGAATAGTATGAACAGTTAATTGATCGTCCTCAAATATTTGTTCCGGTAAATTTCCCTCCAATTCGTGGAATAATAGTGGGTAATTTGTCCAACTATTACCCAATTTCAATTGTAAGGTGATCACCTCCTTGATCCCTTTTGGCCCATAGATGTGAAGCTCTGCCTCTCGACCCAAAAGTCGGAAGGTGGAAATAAGTCCAATCAATCCAAAGAAATGATCACCATGCAAATGTGAAATAAAAATATGCTTTATCCGTGAAAATTTCACTTTACATCGACGTAATTGAATTTGTGTCCCTTCTCCACAGTCAATCAAGAACATATGTCCTTTGACTTCCAACACCTGTGACGTAGGATTATGATTTGCACGAGGGGTAGCTGAATGACAACCTAAGATGGTTAATTTCAAAATGGCACGGTTAAAAATTATAGGTAAAGAACTCTTTATACTTTTGCAGGAATTCTACCGAAAGATAAAAAATGGTGCTTGATCTGCCAATGATCTCCCGATTAAAAACCTAAATCACGTTCGATCTCTTCCATTTCAATAATATCTTCCGCTTCTTGAAGGGTGGGTACAACAACCAGTTCTTCGGGGATTTCGTCTGGATCTACTGCGCTATTGATGATAACAAAAGAATTCTTGGCCGAACGGTGTGCATTGGAAAGAATCAGAAGTTCTAATAATTCATCTAAGGTAATATGGGTATATTTCAAAAGATCGATGACGACATTCTTCCCTTGGTAATGTTTTATAATCTGTTGTTGTAAAAAGGGAACAAAATCGGCGTAAGCACCCCTATCATCTGAAAGAATAACACAATTATTTCCGACGTCAATCTTCATGTTACTTAATTTTGGAAGCTAATAGGTAAATTACCGCCATCCGAACAGCCACTCCATTTTGAACCTGATCCAAGATGATCGCTTGTTTACTATCGGCTACATCGCTTGTTATTTCCACTCCGCGATTGATTGGTCCCGGGTGCATGATAACTATTTCTTTTTCTAAAGAATCCAGGATCTTCTTTGTCAATCCAAATTGCTGTGCATATTCACGGGTAGAGGGAAAATAACTGATATCCATACGCTCGTTCTGGACCCGCAACATATTGGCGACATCACACCACTCCAACGCTTTGATCAGATTTGGTTCCACATGAACCCCTAATTTTTCTATATATTTAGGTATAAGCGTCTTAGGTCCACAAACCTTAACCTTAGCTCCAAGTTTTTGTAGGGCAAATATGTTAGACAAAGCAACTCTAGAATGTAAAATATCTCCAACGATCACTACTTTTTTTCCGGTCACATCTCCCAGTCGCTCGCGAATACTGAAACAATCCAACAAAGCTTGCGTAGGATGTTCATGCGCTCCGTCACCTGCATTTACTATGCTCGCTTTAATATGCTTTGAAAGAAAGACGCCCGCACCCGGGTTTGGGTGTCGCATCACTACCATATCCACTTTCATGGATAAAATATTATTCACAGTATCTATGAGGGTTTCCCCTTTTTTTACAGAAGAAGATGAAGCTGCGAAGTTAATGACATCGGCTGAAAGTCTTTTTTCGGCCAGCTCAAAGGAAAGCCTTGTACGGGTACTATTTTCAAAAAATAAATTGGCTATAGTAATGTCTCGCAGCGAAGGAACCTTTTTGATCGGTCGGTTTATCACTTCCTTAAAATGATCGGCTGTTTCAAAAATGAGTTGTATATCATTTTCGGTGATATCTTTAATTCCCAGTAAGTGGTTGACACTTAATTCACTCATATTATTTTTCAACTAGATAAACGGCGTCTTCCCCATCATTTTCTTTCCAACAGACAATTACTTTTTCTTTATTTATAGCATCCACTTGCCTCCCGCGATAATCAGGCTGAATAGGCAAATGACGGCTGAACCTTCGATCGACCAGCGTAAGTAATTCGATTTCCAAGGGTCGTCCAAAGGATTGTATGGCAGTAAGTGCCGAGCGGATACTCCGTCCGGTATATAATACGTCATCTATGAAAACCACTTTTTGATCATCTACGATAAAGTCGATCTTGGTTTTATTTGCTTCTAAGGGTTTTTCACTTCTTCGGAAATCGTCACGATAAAAGGTAATGTCCAGATAGCCTAATCTTACATTTTTGATTTGGTAATCTTTTTCCAATAGTTGCTTTAATCTTTCGGCTAAAAATACACCTCTTGGCTGAATGCCAATAAGTACAGTGTTTTCAAAAGTGTCGTGATTTTCAATCAGTTGACAAGCCAAACGGTGAAGAGCGATGTTAATTTCAGTGGCGTTTAATAGCACTTTTTGGCTCATAGAATCTATCTGAATCGTGTTCAGAGGTCAAATTTACATGTTTTTGACGAATAAAAGGAAATTCTGCCTACAATTAATAAAAAAGCCCTTCGGTTAGGAAGGGCTTTTCTTATCTTAAAACAAAAGGATTATTTTTTCTTTCCTTCCATTTTATCTTTAATTTCCTGAAGCTTGGCATTGGCATCACCTAAAGTTGGTTTTGACTCTTCCGCTTGCTGTGCAGCTACTTTGGCAGCTTGCTTTACAATTTTAGCCTCTTCTTCTTTGTGGACAGACATATGAGAAGCAACTACTTTCTTGAATTCTTTATTGAATTCAATGATCACGAATTGTGCTTCTTCTCCTTTTTTCAAGTCAGTTCCATCTTCCTTCTCTAAATGACGTTTAGGTACAAATGCGCTGATGTCTTCATTGAAGTTGATTACCGCACCTTTGTCAACGATCTCATCGATCTTGGCAGTGTGCTTAGTACCTACCGCAAATTCACCTTCATATTTATCCCAAGGGTTATCAGTGGTTTGTTTATGACCTAAGCTTAACTTACGACCTTCAACATCCAATTCTAAAACAACGACGTCCAAGGTATCTCCTATATTGGTGAATTCACTTGGGTGTTTAATTTTCTTGGTCCAAGAAAGATCACTGATATAAATAAGTCCGTCGATTCCCTCTTCTAATTCTACGAACACACCAAAATTGGTGAAGTTGCGCACAATTCCTTTATGGTTGGAACCAACAGGGTATTTTTTAGTGATGTCGGTCCATGGATCAGGAGTTAATTGCTTGATACCTAATGACATTTTACGTTCATCACGATCCAGAGTCAATACTACCGCATCTACTTCATCTCCAACTTTCACGAAATCCTGAGCACTTCTCAAATGAGTAGACCATGACATTTCGCTTACGTGGATAAGACCTTCAACCCCTTCAGCAACTTCGATAAATGCACCGTAATCGGCAATAACAACTACTTTTCCTTTTACTTTATCCCCTACCTTAAGACCATCTCCCAATGCATCCCATGGATGAGCATTTAACTGCTTCAATCCTAATTGGATACGAGTTTTATCTTCATCAAAATCAAGGATAACTACATTCAATTTTTGATCTAGATCAACGATTTCGTTCGGATGATTGATCCTTGACCATGATAGATCGGTGATGTGGATCAATCCATCAACACCTCCAAGGTCTACGAATACACCGTAAGAAGTTATATTTTTAACAACTCCTTCCAATACTTGACCTTTTTCAAGTTGTCCAATAATTTCTTTTTTCTGTTCTTCAATATCAGCCTCGATCAACGCTTTATGAGAAACTACAACGTTCTTGAATTCGTGGTTGATTTTCACAATCTTGAATTCCATTGTTTTTCCAACATAGATATCGTAATCTCGAATTGGTTTCACATCGATCTGTGAACCCGGAAGGAAGGCTTCGATTCCGAATACATCGACGATCATACCTCCTTTAGTTCTGCATTTTACAAAACCATTAACCACAGTTCCATCATCATGAGCTTTGTTCACACGATCCCAAGCCTTGATGGTACGAGCTTTACGGTGAGAAAGGATCAACTGACCGGTCGCGTCTTCACGAACATCGATTAACACTTCTACTTTATCCCCTACTTTAAGGTTTGGATTGTAACGAAATTCATTTAAAGAAATCACTCCTTCACTTTTCGCATTGATATCGATAATAGCGTCACGGTCGGTCATATGTACTACCGTACCTTCCACCACTTCATCATTCAATGTGTCTACAAAGTTAGCAGCCACTAATTTTTCAAATTCTTGTAACTGAACTTCATCTACTTGGTCGATACCTTCCTCGTAGTTGTGCCAGTTAAAATCTTTAAGGAATTTTTCAGGATTGCTTTCTTTTAAAGAAACTTCCTGTTTTGGTTGCTCCACTACTACTTCTTCTACAGTAGCTTCAGCCTTACTTGCTTTTTCAGCCATCTTTAAGTTAAATCGTTTTCAGAAAAATATTCTCTTCAAACGCTTTTTTGTATTCTGTGTGCTTCCTGAAAGTGATGCGACCGGCCCACAGAAGGGTTATGTTTTTGTTATTTATTCCTTTACGCTTTCAAAATAATGCCGCCGAAAAGGGTGGCAAAATTAATGTTTTTGTTTTGATTTTCAAAGGTTTTCTTTATTGTGTATGAATTTTTTGTATAAAATAATCTTTTATCTTTATGTCTCCATTGAAACGTTTATGAAAACAGGTCGTTTAGAAGCCTTTAGTGATGGTGTTTTGGCAATTGTCATCACTATCATGGTCTTGGAGTTAAAAGCACCGAAGGAAGTGTCTTTAGAAGCTTTAAGTCATGAATGGCCCATTTTTGCGAGTTATTTATTTAGCTTTATTTATATAGGTATTTATTGGAATAATCATCATCATCTGTTTCAAGTGACCGAAAAAGTGAACGGGAAAATTCTTTGGGCTAATTTACATCTTCTATTCTGGCTATCCCTTATTCCCTTTACTACCTCTTGGTTAGGTGAAAATTACACCGTATCGTTAGCCGTTGCTTTGTACGGATTTAATCTATTAATGTGTGCCATTGCTTATTTCACCTTACAAGGAACTATCCTTCGTTCACATGGAGATGATTTTATATTGCGAAAACAGATCGGGAAAGACTGGAAAGGCAAACTATCCTTACTGTTTTATATTTCCGGTCTAGCTCTATCATTTGTAAATACTTGGGTTGCCATTGGGTTCTATATTTTAGTGGCAGTTATGTGGATCGTTCCTGATAAACGAATTGAAAGACATATTTCCTAAACTTCTTCCCTATTTTACCCTATTTACTGTTAAATATTGTTAAATCATTACTTTGTTATGCATAGTACTGTAACAAAAAAATATTACGGTCGTCTTAATAGTAAATAATTTAATCACAAACCAATAAAAACAAATAGAAATGAGAACTTTAGATCGTAACACATTGACTGAAAAACCTAAAACAACTTTAGGATTTGTATGGAATAGCAAAAGAAGGTATCGTTAGTATTTAATCATAAAATCATACTACTATGAATCGCTTTTTAAAAATTCCGCACATGTCGAAAAGAGAACTAAAACGAAGGGACTTGCATTTTTTAAAACAATTGTACCCCTTGTATCAGAATGAAGGCTGGAATGCTCTTAGCGTACCCATATACATCTAGCCCCATATAAAACAAAAGCCGTTCGATTGAGCGGCTTTTTTCATTTTACAACAAATCCAAATTTACTTTCCAACTTTTCTAACTTGAAATAGTCAGTATTAGATTAGGGTCTGTTCAATTTGTAGGTCACGTGGATCTTTGTGTTCAAAAGCTTTGAAATAGGACAATTAGCTTCTGCATCTCGCACTGCTTCTTCAAAAGATTCTTCTGAAATACCTGCCACGGTCGCTTCCAATTCTAAATTAGAAGCAGTGATGGATCCGTCTTCCAGCACAATCGTACAATTGGTTTTTAACTCTGTCGGTTCAAAGCCCTTCGCTCCCAAATTAAAGGATAATTTCATGGTAAAACATCCTGAATGGGCAGCCGCAACCAATTCCTCAGGATTCGTTCCTTTTTCATCGGTCTCAGTAAACCTTGTATTAAACGAGTACGGGGTTTGATTCAGTACCCCGCTCTGAGTATTCAACCTACCCTTACCTTCTTTTCCACTTCCGTTCCAAATAGCTGTTGCTCTTCTTTTCATGTTTAAAATTTTAACTGTTTGACATTTGTTTCCGCGATTCTTTAATCGCCTATCTTTTCTGGCCAGAAATTGATGTGGTTCAAGCCCTAAATTCGGCCGGCAATCCGATCCTTAGCTAACTGCAGGATCATATGGAATTGATCTTCCGGATTCATTTCACTATTATCGACTATTATAGCATCATCTGCAATTTTTAGAGGGGATTGTGCTCTGCTGGTATCCATTTGATCCCTTTCTGTAACGTTTTCCAATACTTCTTCATAACTCACCTCGATTCCTTTGGATATCAATTCCCGAAATCTGCGCTGTGCCCGAACCGGAGCAGTAGCTGTCATAAATATTTTCAATTCTGCTTTCGGAAAGACAACCGTGCCTATATCTCTCCCATCCATAACTACTCCACCTTCTTTACCCATCGATTGTTGTTGCTGCACCAATTTTTTTCGAACTTCTAAAACGGTCGCTATCGGACTCACAAACTCAGAAACTTCCATCGTGCGGATTTGTTTTTCAATATTTTCGCCGTTTAGAAAGATTTCATCCTTTCCTAAATTGTTTTTTCTAAACTCCAGTGAAATATTTTTCAAGTCATCGATCAGCATCCGGCTATCAAAATGATTCGCATCAATGAAACCATTTCGCATGGCATAAAGCGTTACCGCACGATACATGGCTCCTGAATCCACATAAACATAACCCAGATAATCGGCCAACTGTTTTGCTACCGTACTTTTACCGGTGGAAGAGTGACCATCTATGGCTATGGTAATTTTGCGCATTATTGTAAGTTAATATTTAATCCAAAATAGCTGGTGGCTGCCGCTGAATTATATTTTGAATAGGCATAACTTAAACGAAGTTTATTCAGTTTTACGGAAAAACCTGCGCTAAGTCCTGCGAAAGAGCGTTGTTCAATAATACGCAATTCCTCTCCTCTACGAAGATTATACCCCAAACGCAGGTTAAATCCACTTTCAGGGAATAATTCGATTCCGAAGATCATATGCCGAAAGGCGTTATCAATAAAAGTTATCTTTTCGGAAGTTGCATTCCCTTCCAGATCTATTTCATCACGGTTGGGATTTGCAAAGGCAACATTCCAGCGTTGTACATTTTCCAACGTAAAATGCCATCGAATCGGAATATTTTCCAGGGTTTGAGACATTCCGAAGATCAATTCAAAAGGAAGTTTTTCAATGGTCGTTTCATAAGGTTCTATCTGCGTCCCTATATTTCGAGCCACCAAAGCAATATTTAGGTCCCAATCTTCATAGACATACATCAAAGCGACATCAAGGGCAACACCCAAAGAAGAATATTGTTCCAATTTGGAGGAGATAAATTTAACATTCCCACCTACATGAAATTTTGTAAAGGCAATGTTCCGAGCATGGCCGAACGAAACTGCCACTTCACCTCCACCAAAACTGTCGGTTGAATTGCCTTGTTCATCATATCCTGCAAACTTTCCGTAATTGATATAGGTAATCCCTGCATGCAAGACCTGGGTACGTCGATCCCATAAATAAGCGTAGGCCGCCGTTCCATAACTAACATCTCCAATATAATTGTTATAGTTTAGCGACAACTGATTATCCATTTCAGGATTGATACTGGCAGGATTGAATAATCCCTGAGTGGGGTCGTAATCGTAATTGGTTACTACTTTTCCTCCAAGAGCAACTTGCCGGGGGGAAATACCTAAATTTAAAAACTGGTAGGTAGCTCTTCCCCCTACTTGCGCTATAGAAGTGCAGGCAAATGCAAGGCAACCTAAAACCATTAGTTTTTGAATCATTAACCTAGTAACGCTTTCCTTGGAGTTTAAACGAGTACAATGATAATTTATTTTTGGGAGGGAAAAAAGGTTTCCCAACTCATCCTATACTTCCGTTACAATTTTTTAGCATTCTTTACCTTTTGATGAGTTATGGCTACATCCAACACGTCGCTCATTTCCTTAACATAATGGAAAGTCAATCCTTTTAGATATTCCGGTTTGATCTCGTCAATATCCCTGCGATTGTCTTCACACAGTATAATTTCTTTGATGCGCGCACGCTTTGCCGCTAGTATCTTTTCCTTTATCCCGCCAACAGGAAGAACTTTCCCTCTTAAAGTGATCTCTCCGGTCATTGCCATACTTTTTTTCACTTTTCGCTGAGTAAATAAAGACACCAATGAAGTGAGCATAGTTACTCCGGCACTCGGACCGTCCTTCGGTGTTGCCCCTTCAGGTACATGTATATGAATATTGTAATTCTCAAAGGCCTCCGGGTTGATCCCTAGCTTTTCAGCATTCGATTTAATATATTCCAAAGCAATGGTGGCCGATTCTTTCATAACCGTTCCCAAGTTACCCGTCATCGTTAGTACCCCTTTCCCCTTGGACAGAGCAGACTCTATAAATAAAATATCCCCACCCACTCGCGTCCATGCTAATCCGGTCACTACACCAGCCACTTCATTGTTCTCGTATTTATCGCGTTCCATTCTCGGAGCGCCCAAAACGTCAATAATCATTTGGTTGGTCACCTTAACTAGGTAAGTTTCATCCATCGCGATCTTCATGGCTGCATGACGAACCATTTTGGCGATTTGCTTTTCTAACATCCTTACTCCACTCTCTCGCGTATATCCCTCTACAATGCGCTCCAATTGAGGTTTGGCTATTTTTAAATGACTTTCATTTAGCCCGTGCTCGGATAATTGTTTGGGCAGTAAATGACGCTTTGCTATTTCAACTTTTTCTTCGATCGTATATCCCGAGACCTCAATGATTTCCATTCGATCACGCAAAGCAGGCTGAATGGTACTTAAGCTATTTGAGGTGGCCACAAACATAACCTTGGATAAATCGTAACCCAACTCCAAGAAGTTGTCGTAAAACGAGTTGTTTTGTTCGGGATCCAATACCTCCAACATTGCTGAAGAAGGATCTCCTTGGTTTCCTACCGATAGTTTATCTATTTCATCCAATACAAAAACAGGGTTTCCGGTCCCCGCCTTTTTAATACTTTGAATGATTCGTCCCGGCATTGCGCCGATATAGGTTTTTCGATGTCCTCGAATTTCCGCTTCGTCTCTTAATCCTCCTAAAGATATACGCACGTATTTTCTACCCAAAGCTTCTGCTATGGATTTACCTAATGAAGTTTTTCCAACGCCCGGAGGTCCATATAAACATAATATCGGAGACTTCATGTCATTTCTCAATTTCAACACGGCCAAATATTCTATGATTCGTTGTTTTACATCGTCCAAACCATAATGATCTCTGTCTAAAATTTTTCGAGCCCTTTTTAGATCGAATTTATCCTTACTAAACTCGTTCCAGGGTAAATCCAATAATAAATCCAGATAATTTTTTTGAATGCTGAATTCCGCAACCTGTGGATTCATCCGCTGCAACTTGGCTATTTCCTTTTCAAAATGACTGGACACCTCCTCATTCCATAGCTTGGTTTTTCCTTTCGCGCGCATTGATTCAATCTCTGCCTCATAAGAGGAACCTCCCAATTCTTCTTGAATGGTTTTCATCTGTTGCTGAAGGAAATATTCTCTTTGCTGTTTAGAAATATCGCTTTCTACTTTGGATTGAATATCCATCCTTAAGGAAAGTTTCTGCAATTCAATATTTAAAAACTTAAGTGTTTGCATGGCTCTTTCCTTAAGATCATTGATCTCTAAAAGCCGTTGTTTTTCTTCTACTGAAATATTTAAATTGGAACAAACAAAATTAATAAGGAAAGAATTACTCTCAATATTCTTAATGGCAAACGCTGCATCGGAGGGAATGTTCGGGCTATCCTTGATGATGTCAATGGCCAATTCCTTTATAGATTCTATAATCGCTAGAAACTCTTTATTGTCCTCAGCCGGTCTGGCCTCATCCACCTCTTTGATCGTTGCTGTTAAATAAGGCTCCGTTGTCATCATCTGTGACACTTCGAAGCGTTTCTTGCCTTGGATGATCACCGTAGTATTACCGTCAGGCATCTTTAAAACCCTTAATATTCTGGCTACTGTTCCGACGGTATTAATATCTTCTATGCCGGGATTTTCCTTACTTTCATCCTTTTGGGAGACTACCCCGATCACCTTTCCGCCTTTGTTGGTCTCGTTGATCAATTTAATAGACTTATCGCGACCTGCGGTAATAGGTATCACTACTCCCGGAAAAAGTACTGTGTTCTTTAAAGGAAGGATGGGTAAGGTCTCCGGCAATTTCTCCTTGGACATGGCATCTTCGTCTTCCGGTGTCATTAAGGGAATCAATTCAGCATCTTCCTTCAAATCTTGTAATGACAAACTGTCCATGGTTATAAGCTTTGTTTTAGTCATATGTATAGTGTGAGACAATATGTCACAATATTAGTAACTCCTATTGTCTTGTTTTGTAACTTAGGTTTTCTCGAATACTGTAATCCGTTGAAATTTCAACTTTTTACAGCAATTTTTCATCTATATAAGTCAATAGTTATGCCATGTCCGATTTTTTTCAACGACAAGTGTAACAAATTGCGTTCTGTGCTATCTATATATTAAACCATTGTTTTTTTTGACACTAACCGAACATAAAATAGAAGACTTACTCGCTCTTTGTCAGAAGGGGAATCAATTGGCTCAGTTGGAAGTATACAATCGCTACCAGAAAGCCATGTATAATGTTGCCCTTCGTATTGTAAAAAACACTGCTGAAGCAGAAGATGTAATGCAAGAGTCCTTTATAGCCGCTTTCAATAAGTTAGAAAGTTTTAAGGGAACGGCCACTTTCGGATCCTGGTTAAAACGAATCGTTGTGAACAACAGCATCGTACAGTTCAGAAAGAATCAACGATTCACCGAACTTACTGAAAATGGAATCGCTGAAGAAGCGTATGACGGATTCACAGAAGAAGATTACACGCAAGTAAAGGCAGTCAAAGTGATGGAATGTATGAGAAAATTGAATGAAAACTATCAAAACATTCTGTCTTTACACTTTATTGAAGGGTATGACTACGAAGAGATCTGTGAAATTTTGCAGATAAGTTATGCGAATTGCCGAACAATGATCTCACGTGCCAAAGAAAGTTTAAGAAGTAAAATGGAAACCAATGAAAGATAATGACAACATAGACAAATTATTCCAACGATTGGAGGGAGAATTTAACCTAGAGGAAACTCCAAAAGGGCATGACAAGAGATTTATGGAAAGATTGCAGGCCTCGACGAGCCTGCCAAAGTCAAAATATTTTAACTGGTGGAAACCCTTATCGATAGCCGCTTCTTTGGCGTTATTGATAACACTTGGATTCTATAACATGAATAATAACCGAGAAGTGTCGGATCTTGCCAGTGTTTCTCCTGAAATGGAAAAAACACAGTCCTTCTTTGTTACAACCATCAATCAAGAAATTGAAAAACTAAAGAGTTTTGAAGATGTCGATAGCCAAAAGTTGGCAGAAGACGCGCTCAAAAGCCTGGATGTTTTAGAACAAAATTATGAAAGATTAAAATTGGATTTAGCACAAAGTGGTAATGACAAACGTGTTGTTGCAGCCATGATCGCCAATTTCCAAAGTAGAATTGAAATCCTTGAACAAGTATTAATCACAATTGATGAAATTAAAACACTAAAAGCAAACCGAAATGAAACTACTATTTAAATGCCTTGCAATCTCTATTGCTTTTCCAATGGCGCTAATGGCAACCAATCCAAAATTGAACGGAAGGTTTACCAAAGAAAAAACAATAAAAAAGGAATATACAGTGAATAGAGACGCTGAATTATCCGTCGACAACTCCTTTGGAAATATCGATATCGTAACCTGGAATGAAAACCGAATCGTTATTGAGGTCGTGATTAAAACCAATGGAGATAATGAAGAAAAAGTTCAGAAGAAACTTGACAATATTGATGTTGAGTTTACAGGCAGTGCCTCGAGTGTCGTAGCGCGTACCCTATTTAAAAATAAGAAGAACTCCTCTTGGAGTTTTTGGGGAAATGACGAGAACAACGTTAAAATGGAAATCAACTATACCATTAAAATGCCCATCTCGAATAGCGTGGATTTAAGCAACGATTATGGAGGAATTAGCCTGAATAAGCTTGAAGGGGTCGCCAAGATTAATTGTGATTATGGACAAATAAATATTGGTCAATTGATGTCGGATAATAACGATATTAATTTTGATTATACAAAAAATTCTACCATAGGCTATATGAAAAGCGGTAAGATCAACGCTGATTATTCAAGCTTTACCATTGACATGGTTGATTATTTGGATCTTAATGCGGATTATACGCATTCTGAGATCGATGATGCAAAGTCCATCAATTACAGTAATGACTATGGGAAGATAGAAATTAATAAAGTTGGAAAACTCATGGGGCGTGGCGATTATGTTCCTTTGCATGTGAAAACATTGACCGAAAGCCTTAATGTGAATACCGATTACGGAGCAATCACGGTTGACCGAATGATGTCGGGTGTTAAGGATGTTACAATTAATTCGGATTATGCCGGTATCAAACTGGGGTACGATAGTAACTATAGCTTCAATTTTAAGATTGACTTAAACTATGCCAGTCTGAACGGTGAGGACGATCTGGAAGTTCTTAAAACTTCAAAAGACAATTCAAGTAAATCCTATAGTGGTTACCACGGTACCAAGGATAGTGGAAATACCATAACTATTAACTCTGATTACGGCGGTGTAAGCCTTCAGAAAAAATAAACCAAAGAAAGTATATGAAAACAATCACAAAAATTGCTTTAGCCTTATTCTTAACTTTTTGTTTTTCTCAAAGCCATGCACAATGGGGTCAAAAGAAAATAGAAGGAAATGGAAATGTCACCACAAAAACTATTTCAACAGGGAACTATGATGGTATCAAAGGAGTTGGATCCATGGATATCCACTTAGTGGCTGGAAATGAAGGTTCTATTTCCGTTGCTACCGATGAAAATCTACATGAATACCTGGAAATAGAAGTCAATAATAATGTACTTACAATAAAAACAAAGAAGAACCATCACTTGAAAAGCAAAAAGGGTATTCATATCACTGTACCTTTTCAGGAGATTAGTTCATTAGGTTTGGTAGGATCAGGAGATATTGATACTAAGGATACGATTAAAGCAGATACTTTTGAAATAAATGTAACCGGATCAGGAGATATAAATGTAAGCGTTGATACTCTTACACTGAACGCAGAAGTTACCGGATCAGGAGATATTACATTGACCGGAAAGACCAATATATTGGATGTTAACGTAACCGGAAGTGGAGACTTTAAAGGATATGACTTAATCTCTAATACCACAGAAGCATACGTGAGTGGATCGGGAGATGCGAAAGTTTATGCGAAAGAAAGCCTTAAAGCCCGAGTAAATGGTTCAGGAGATATTTCATACAAAGGAAACCCTGAAAGAAAAGACACTAAAACGGCAGGTTCTGGAAATATTTCATCAAATTAACATCAAAGCTAATTATCATAAAAAAAGCCCGACAGTTGTCGGGCTTTTTTTATAGATCAAAGTCTATTAAGGAATCGTTAAAGTAAAAAAGCCATTCGTTATTTGATATACGTTTGGATTATTACCTAAAGGATCTATCGCCGAAAATACGAAACTACCCTCAATTACCCCATTCCCATATTGATAACTGGTCACCGTAAAAACGCCCGGATCAGATTTAAATAAAATAGAGGTGCCTATGTCCGGATTAAAAATCCCAATTATCTCTTCTCCTGTATCCGGAAAAGGAGACATATCAAAATTACCGACCGTAATATCTATTGGAAAAACCAGAGACACACTTTGATTGGTCGTTTCATTAATTGTGGTCACATTAACCAGCGTTTTTCCTTGAAAAGGACTCAGCACTATTTCAATGGTATTAGGAACATAATCCTCACCATCAATCGAAGCAGTAAAGATATTCTCAGTAGTACCAGAACTTGGTAAATAATCTATATTGAAGACTCCTTCAGTTACTTCAATTACCGTTGTGCTACCTCCAACAGGATCGGTTCCCGTAAACGAAAATGTAGCCCCTATTTTACCTGTAATCAACCCGAATTCATTGAAGGTTATGCTTCCGGAACTTGAGGTCAAACTTTCACTTCCGTCTGCAGAAATATAGGTCACAGTAAGATTAGAGCCATTAAAAATTGGTTCAAAGTCGTAGGTTCCAACACCCAGATTGGGAGGGATAAAGAATTGTATCTGAGCTCCCGCAGCATTTGTAGCGGTCACTTTTACGATATTATTACTTCCAACCATTATTTCTTCAGACACAAAATCAGTATCCACGAATTCTTCTCCATCCACCAAAGCATAAAAACTATCATCAGGATCAGTAACCCCTGTTCCACCTCCACCACCATTGGGGTCACAGGCATTTGGCTCAGCACTTCCGTTGATCAAACTAAATGGGATGGAATCAAAAACACCAGACGATACTACAATAGATTCTGTAGTTGTACCTCCCGCTCCATCTGATATTTCACGAACTCCCGTAAAGGAGAAAGTTCCTGATACGGTTAATGCATCTGCATCATAACTGTCAATGGTTGCAGTACCGGAACCCCCCAGGGCTGCTGTAGTGAGATAAGGGTCGTTTATTTGACCGTTCAGAATAAAGGAAGAAATGTTAAACGCAGAAGTTAGATCAAATGTACATTCTCCGACATTGCTAATAGTGAGTGCTATAATATTTCCACTGGAGTCAATTCCGGATAGTAAGAGAACACCATTGCTTAATTGCCCTGAGGTCGTTTGAGCCTCAAAAAATTCACCATTAACACTCGCTGTGAAACCGCCTACCTCTACTCCATCGTCGGTAATAAATTCGCCTTCCAAAGGCTCGTTGTCACAAGCAAAAAAACTGAAAGCAATCAGGGCAGAGAGCGACCAGTTCCATAGTCGATAATTTTTCATAAGTAAGATTTGCTTAGGTATCTAACGCAAACATAAGTAAAAATTGTTTAACCCCCTTTTTATTTCTTCGGAACTCTTGTCAATAAAATGATCCCAATTACAAAGAAAAGAATCAAAAAAAGTACAGAATTTCGCATACTTCCGGTAATCTGGTCGATAAAACCATAAATAAGCATACCAATCACAATTCCGATCTTTTCAGCGACATCATAAAAACTAAAATAGGATGTCGTGTCTGTTGTTTCGGGAAGAAATTTTGAATAGGTCGATCGGGAAAGAGATTGTATTCCTCCCATGACCAAGCCTACAAAAGCGGCAGCAGTATAAAATTGCTGGGGCGAATGCATGGAAAAGGCATAAATACAAATAACCACCCACACTCCGTTGATAAATATTAGTGTAGGAATATTTCCGAATTTTTCTGAAGCTCTGGAGGTGAGTGTGGCTCCTAAAACTGCTACGAATTGAATGATTAATATACTTACAATCAATCCGGTTGTTTTTGCGCCGTCATCTCCCCAATCAATCTCTTGCTCTCCAAAATAAGTCGCCACGAGCATAATGGTTTGTACCGCCATACTATAGATGAAAAAAGCACCTAAATAGCGTTTCAATCTTTGATTTTCCGAAAGGGAGTGGTATACGTTCCGAAGTTCCTTTAATCCATTAAAAATAATATGCCTGTGGATTTTAGCTCCACTCCCTCTGCCTTTTGGAAGAAAATAAAAAGCATATTGCGCAAAGCCTATCCACCAAATACCTACCGTAACAAAGGAAATTTGCATGGCTCTCATACTCCCCTCTCCGCCTTCTACTAATCCAAACCAGGTAGGGTTCATCACCATCATTAAATTAAAAATCAACAGAATAACGCTGCCAATATAACCCAAAGAATAACCTTTTGCACTCACTCTGTCTTGTTGTTCAGGGAAAGCAATATCAGGTAAATAGGAATTATAAAAAACGACACTACCCCAAAACCCAACCAATCCCAGGAAATAAAGCAGCAAACTCAAGTAAATTCTATCAAGACTGAAGAAATAGAGTCCCATACAGGACAACCCTCCCAAATAGCAGAAAAATTTCATAAAATTTTTCTTATTACCTAAATAATCGGCAATACCGGAAAGTATGGGCGCAAGAACCGAAACGACTAAAAAAGCCGCCGCGGTGGTATAACTAATAAGAGGTGTACTTCGAATTTCACCCCCAAAAACTATGACATATTCTAACCCTTTACTATTGAACAAAGCTCCATAGAATATAGGAAACACAGCCGAGGCTATAACGAGGCTATACACAGAATTCGCCCAGTCATAAAAGGCCCAGGCGGTCAATAATTTTTTACTCCCTTTTACTAATGGAACCATACTAAAAAAGTTGCACCCAAGCGGCTTGGGTCTATTTGTAAACTTAATTCTTAAACGTGGTTACACCAAATTTTCGAGCTTCCGCCTTCGCGGCAGGGGCCCAACTTGTAATATTACTTATTCGTGTATCACTGGATGGATGCGTACTTAAAAATTCGGGGGGGGCTTGACCTCCCGAGTTGGCTTTCATTCTTTCCCATAATTGGGCAGCAACCATAGGTTCATAACCGGCAATAGCCATTAATTGCAATCCTATTTGATCGGCTTCTGATTCATGACTCCTGCTAAATGGCAACATCACTCCTACATTACTTCCAATTCCATAAGCTTGGTTAAATATTTCTTGATTTTCCGGATCTTTACTTAAGGCAATATTCCCTGCCACTGAACCTAGGGCTTGTAACTGCCCGGCACTCATTCGCTGTTGACCGTGATTGGCCAAAGCGTGTGCTACCTCATGTCCCATAATAGCCGCTACTCCTGCTTCCCCTTTAGCGATAGGTAAAATTCCCGAGTAGAATACAATTTTACCTCCCGGCATACACCAGGCATTTACCGTTGGGTCATCTACTAAGTTGTATTCCCATTGATAATCTTTTAAATACCCGGCATAACCATTAGCATTGAGCCATCGTTCCGCTGCCACAGAAATTTTCTGCCCGACATTTTTGATCATCTGTGCATCGGATGTCCCTTTAATTACTTTATGCTGATTTAAAAATTGATCATATTCCTGAAAAGCCATAGGAAAGATTTGAGAATTTGGCACCAAAGCAAGGGTCTTTTTCCCTGTGAATGGATTGGTACTACAAGAGAGAAATACAACTACAGCTAATAGTGAGACAATTTTTTTCATTTTCAATTCCATTATAAATTAATTCTTAGGTTAAATATAGCGATATTTACATAGATAAAAAGTACGCCTTGTTTTAATGTAAAAATAATTTGGAACGACTTTTGAAGATCATTTCTTAAAACTATAAATTATGAAAAATATTCTTGCCCTTTCTATTTTGTCTATCTTGTTGTTCACCTCTTGTGAGGGACCTTCAGGTCCTCCAGGACCTCCGGGAATTAATATTCTAGGCCAGGTTTTTGAAGCAACCATCAATTTAAATAATTTTAATAATTTTCAAAAAGTAGTAACTATTCCAAATTCGATAGAGGTATATGAAAGCGATGTGGTCTTGGTTTATCGCTATGAAGGTACGTTCGACAATGCGGATATCTGGACCCCACTTCCCGCCACTTATTTCGATGCAAATGGCACCTTTCTCTACACTTTTAATCATACCTATTTTGATTTAAAATTCTTTTTGGATGGAAATTTTAACCTTAATACGTTAGGAGTGGAATGGACGAACGACCAAACCTTCCGTATAGCAATTGTGCCTGCTGAATTTGCCAGTGCTAACTTGACTATGGAACAATTAGAGAGCTCTGCGAATGTGGAGTTTATAAGTAACTAAAGTTATATTAAATGAATAAAATTGCATTGCTGATTTTTACTTTCTTGATGGTTAGTTGCAATTCTAAGGCGCAAGATTCGAAAAAAGAAGAGAAATTCTCCATCAACAAAACGGATACGGAGTGGAGAGCCCAATTAACGGAGGTACAATATCACGTCTTAAGAGAGGAAGGCACAGAACCTGCTTTTAGTAGTAAACTGAATAAAACTTACGACCCTGGAATCTATGTCTGTGCTGCTTGTGGAACTCCTCTCTTTAAAAGTGAACACAAATTTGACAGTGGATCCGGTTGGCCCAGTTTTGATAGAGAAATTAAAGGAAATGTAGCATACAGTACCGATTATAAAATTGGTTATGCCCGCAGCGAAGAACATTGTGCTGCTTGTGGGGGTCATTTAGGACATGTCTTTAATGATGGGCCTAGTAAAACGACGGGGATGCGACATTGCATCAACGGCGCTGCGCTAAAATTTATTCCGAAAGATGAATAAATATCCGATTCAAAAATCAGAAGCTCAATGGAAAGAGGAATTAGGAGCGGAACGCTACCGAATCCTTAGAGGAAAGGGAACAGAAAGACCCTTTTCAGGCACTTACAATTTACATTTTGAAGACGGAGCATATACTTGTGGTGCCTGTCATACCCCTTTATTTGAAAGTAATAGCAAATTTGAGAGCGGCTGTGGCTGGCCCTCTTTTGATAAATCGCTACAAGGGTCTATCGAGTATGTTCGGGATAGTAGTTTTGGAATGATTCGTACTGAAATTCTATGTGCAAATTGCGGAAGTCACTTAGGCCACGTATTCGATGACGGTCCCACCAATACGGGCCAACGCTATTGCGTGAACTCACTTTCCGTAGATTTTAAAAAGAAATAAACTTTTCAACCACCACTTCATTACGGTTTTCCAAAACAAGCCTTTTTTGGTGGTTTTTTATTTCGTAAATTCGCTACTTCAAAACTACTACTTTAAATTTTCGAAATGAGTAAATACGACATCATTGTATTAGGAAGTGGACCCGGAGGTTATGTGACCGCGATCAGGGCCTCACAATTAGGTTTTAAAACCGCTATTGTGGAAAAAGAAAATCTGGGCGGCGTTTGCCTTAACTGGGGATGTATCCCAACCAAAGCATTGTTGAAGAGCGCACAGGTATTCGACTATTTAAAGCACGCTGAAGACTATGGTCTAACTATTAAAGAATTTGATAAAGACTTCAGCAAAGTGGTGCAAAGAAGTCGTGGTGTGGCTGATGGAATGAGCAAAGGGGTTCAATTTTTAATGAAAAAAAATAAAATTGACGTCATTGACGGTTACGGAAAGGTAAAGCCGGGAAAAAAAGTGGAAGTGGATGGAAAAGAATTTAATGCTGACCATATCATCATTGCCACCGGAGCAAGATCCCGCGAATTGCCTAACTTAAAACAAGATGGAAAAAAAGTGATTGGGTATCGAGAAGCAATGACCTTAACCAAACAGCCAAAGAAAATGATCGTCGTGGGTAGTGGTGCCATTGGAGTAGAATTTTCTAATTTCTATAATAGCATGGGTACGGAAGTAACCATTGTGGAATTCCTTCCGAATTTAGTTCCCCTGGAAGATGAAGAGGTCTCAAAACAATTTGAACGTATATTTAAAAAGAGCGGGATCAATGTGATGACAAATTCCTCCGTTGAAAGTGTAGACACCAGTGGAACCGGAGTAAAGGCAAAAGTGAAAACCCAAAAAGGAGAAGAGATCTTGGAAGCCGACATTGTCCTTTCTGCGGTAGGAATTGCGGCTAATATTGAAAACATTGGTTTAGAAGATGTGGGTATTGTGACGGATAAAGGGAAAATTATGGTCAACGATTGGTACCAAACCAATATTCCCGGCTATTATGCCATAGGAGATGTTGTACCCGGTCCGGCATTAGCGCATGTGGCTTCTGCAGAGGGCATCACCTGTGTTGAAAAAATAGCAGGATTACATGTAGATCCTATTGACTATGGAAATATTCCCGGATGTACCTATACATCCCCGGAAATTGCGAGTGTTGGACTTACTGAAAAACAGGCAAAAGAAAAAGGCTATGAATTAAAGATCGGTAAGTTTCCTTTCTCAGCAAGTGGAAAGGCAAGTGCTGCCGGAACCAAGGATGGCTTTGTTAAAGTTATTTTTGATGCAAAATATGGAGAATGGTTGGGCTGCCATATGATCGGAGCAGGAGTAACCGACATGATTGCGGAGGCCGTTATAGCCCGTAAATTGGAAACAACAGGTCACGAAGTATTAAAGACCATTCACCCCCACCCTACTATGAGCGAGGCGGTTATGGAAGCCGTAGCAGACGCCTACGGAGAAGTAATACACTTGTAATACAAACGAAATAATAAAAAAGCCCCGAATCGGGGCTTTTTTAGTTTAGAAAACTTTGCAAAGCGAGTTCGTAGCTCTGAAGCCCGAACCCAAGGATCACGCCTTTTGCACCCGGCGAAATATAGGAATGATGCCTAAATTCTTCACGTGCGAAAGTATTTGAAATATGCACTTCCACCACAGGAGTTTCAATGGCCTTTACAGCGTCTCCAATACCAACCGAAGTATGCGTATAAGCGGCAGCGTTTAAAATAATACCATCAAAGGAAAAGCCGACCTCTTGAATTTTATTGATCAACTCTCCTTCCACATTTGATTGAAAATAGGATATATCAATAAGGGGATATTTATTTTTTAGCAATTTAAAGAACTCTTCGAAGGTAAGGTCTCCATAAATATTTCGTTCCCGCTTTCCAAGCAGATTCAAATTAGGACCATTGATGATGATGATTTTCAATGATAAACTTTTTAATTATTTCCCCCTAAAATGATGGGTAAGCCATCTTTTCCTGATCCTATTACAATGACCTTGCTGTTGGGGGACTCAGACAGTCTTAAAGTTGCTTCTATTCCTTTATCCTGAAGGATTTTATCGGTAAGTGATGCACTCAAAATTCTGTTGGCATCGGCCTTTCCTTGCGCTTCAATGATTACTTTTTCTGCTTCTTTGGCTGCCGTGACCAATCTAAATTCATATTCCAACGACTCTTGTTCCTGCTTTAATTTTCTTTCGATGGCATCTTTTATGGTGTTTGGAAGTGTCACATCTCGTACCAAAATTTCATTCAATTGCACATATTGAAGATCCAATATTTTTTTGGTCTCTTCAAATATTTCTTCCTGAATAGCATCTCTCTTAGAAGAATATAGTTGTTCAGGCGTATACCTGCCTACCACGCTACGTGCAGCACTTCGAATGGCAGGCTGAATGATTCTCTCCAAATAATTTTCTCCTTTTTCCTGATGTAATTTTCCTAGATCATTTGAAACAGGCTGATACCAGGCGGAGGCATCTATTTGGATTTCGAGTCCATTAGAAGAAAGTACTTTCATCTTTTCAAACAATTCTTGCTGTCTAACTTCGTATATAATAACCTTATTCCAGGGAGCTACGATATGAAATCCTTCTCCTAAAGGAGGTTCATCGGTCACAACCCCATTGTCAAAAGTTCTGTATAGCACACCTGCCTGTCCTGAACCTATGGTTACTGCCGATTTGGCGATAACTATAATTAGTATAATGATTACTACGATAATCGGTATTCCTACCTTGGGTAATTTGTCCATAATTTAGTTTTTATATCAATCCGTTATATTTTCTAATAAACCACTCCGCGGCTAGCGTAAAAGCTATGATCGCCAGTAGATATTTCCAATCGATTAAAGGTACGATTTTTCGTTGGGTCTTTTGAATGGGTCGAAAGGATTCGTCATTTAAAAAATTCTGAATTAACCGATCCGTGTCCTTTAAAAAATACCATTTACCATCGGTATGTGTCGCTAAACGAGACAACTTCGTTACATCAGCATTCAGAAATTGCTTTTCTACGTTAAAGTCCAAAATAGTGAAATTACCATTTCGAGAGACGGCCTGATCCCTGACAACTACCGTAAAACTATAGTCTCCCGAAGGTAAGGAATTGAGATCGACCTCATAAAAATTGCTTTTTAGCAGCATTGGGAAAACCGTTTCTTGTTCACTTTCCTGATGCATCACTCTAATTTCAACTTGGGCTCGATTGTCAAAAACAAAACTTTTATCGAAATATTGTGCGGCTATGGTAATCGGATTATTGCTATAATAAAAAGTCTCGTGTGTCACTTCCAACCTACTTCTTATTTTATTAGAAGCCATATATTGAACAAGTTTGCCGACAAAATCATCAAATTCTTTAAAGGTGCCATTTTCCAAAAAATTATGGGCACGCCATTTCCAAATTCCTTCACCATCCCAAATAGCGCTTTTTCTTCCATTGAGATCGGTGGTGGCCAACATAGGGCTTCCGGTGGCAAAACCGTTTATTTGTTGATCGAGTAATATTTCGAAAGGTACATTGATCGCTAAATCTCCAAATTCGGTACGTAACGGAGGAAAATTGGACCAACCCTCGTCTTCTATCGCATAGTTCCCATAATTGAGATTCATAAGGCCATTTACATCTTCTTGAACATTGGCCACTTCTTTTTGAAAGATACTTTGAGCTGAATTTAAAAAATTCCAATCCGTTCTAGTTCCCGATAAAATAATAAGGTTTTTACCGAGGCGGTTGATTTCTGAAAATAAGTTTGAAAAATTTCGGGAAGGCTGAAATAGAATTATCAACTGATATTCTTCCAAAGTTGTGGAGGGAATACCGGGTTTTTCCAAAGTAACCGTACGTTGTTCATTGGTTTCAATCGCTTTTTTCAACGCTCCTAGATCAGGGTGTATCAGATCTGAAACAATAAGTACTTTTGTCGCTTGGTCTATCACTTCTACCGCGAATTCTTTGGTGTTATTGGTTTTATTCTTTTCTACGGAAACAGGTTCGAGCACCGCTGTAAATCTCTGTAATCCCACTCTACTAGCCGGTAAGCTCAAAGTTATAGTTTGGGAATTATTTTTAGGAGTGAAAAGAACGTTCTGTGAATACATTTCGACATTTCCCTGTCTGATGACAAATCGAGAAGAAATATCACCCTCTCCGCTATACACTAAAATAGCTTCCACAGGAAATTCATTTTTTAGAAAAGAATAACGATTAGCATTTAATTGTTCGATTTTCAGATCCAAATATTGGATGGAATCACCCACTATCAAAGGGTAGATCGCATTATCGAAGTGGAGCGAGGCAAACTCATAATCTTTTCCCAGGGTTTGATTACCATCGGTAATAAGTATGGTTGGCGCCTTTTCTTTTTTAAATAATTCATTTACCCCTTCCAAGGCTTGATCTATGCGTGTTTGACTATCGATGAATTGAAGCGAATCCATTTCACGGAAAGTATTTCCGAAAGCAAAGAACTGAACATCAAATTTATCATTAAGCTCCTCGTTGTTCTTCAATTGATCCACCGCTGATTTCACTGCCGATGAATCCGTCCATTCTTGGATGGAGCCGGATACGTCTACCAGAATAGGGAGCTTTGGTTTTTGTAATAGGATTGTTTCACTGCGAAAATTTGGATTGACCAAAAGCAGAAATAGGGAAAAAAGGGTGATAAATCGTAAAGTTCCGAATACCCAACTTAAGCTTTTATTGTAGTTTATTCTATATCCATACATATATACCGAAATGGCAAAAGCCAAAACGGCAGCCACAACCATATAGAGTATACTTTCTGCTGTCAATCGATATAATTATTTGGGTAAGATTAGGTCAACATCCCACCGTCAACATTTAATACCTGGCCGGTTACATAAGACGATAAATCACTTGCCAGATACACACAGGCATTCGCTATATCCTCAGGGGTCCCACCCCTTTTCAAAGGAATAGCATCCCTCCACGCTTGTACAGTGGCATCATCCAATTTTCCGGTCATTTCTGTTTCGATAAAGCCGGGGGCGATCGCATTACAACGAATATTCCTTGAGCCAAGTTCCAGTGCTACGGATTTGGTAAAACCTAAAATTCCCGCTTTTGATGCGGCATAGTTAGTCTGCCCTGCATTTCCTTTCACCCCAACCACAGAACTCATATTAATGATCGAACCGTTTCGCTGTTTCAACATCACCCGTTGTACAGCTTTCGTCATATTAAAGACTGATTTCAGGTTTACTTCGATCACTTTGTCGAAGTCCTCTTCAGACATACGCATCAAAAGATTATCCTTAGTAATACCCGCGTTATTTATCAAGATATCAATACTGCCAAAATCTTCCATTACCTGCGTCGCTAAGTCCTGCGCCTGCTCGTAATTGGAGGCGTCACTTTTATAGGCTTTAGCCTTGACCCCTTCTTTGGAAAGTTCCAAAGCCAATGCTTCCGCAGCTTCCGCAGAAGAATTATAAGTAAAAGCCACGTTGGCTCCATTTTTTGCAAATACCTCTACAATTCCTTTTCCTATTCCTCTACTTCCTCCTGTTATGATCGCTGTTTTACCTTCCAATAATTTCATAGTTACTTATTTTTGTTGTCTTCCAAATATAGGAAAACGCTTCGTGTTTGCCATAAAAAAAGCCTTGCGATTTGCAAGGCTCATCTATAATTTAGCCCGTAGGTTATCCTAAGACTTCCGCTACTTTTTTACCTATTTCCGCAGGAGAATCTACCACGTGAATTCCGCAAGCACGCATGATCTTTTTCTTTGCCTGCGCGGTATCATCACTACCCCCAACAATGGCTCCGGCATGCCCCATGGTTCTTCCTGCAGGAGCAGTTTCTCCCGCAATAAATCCAACGATTGGTTTTTTACTTCCACTGTTTTTATACCAATTTGCTGCTTCCGCTTCCAACTGACCTCCGATTTCGCCAATCATCACTACCGCTTCAGTTTCAGGGTCATTAATCAATAATTCAACCGCTTCTTTAGTAGTAGTTCCAATGATCGGATCCCCTCCGATACCGATAGCAGTGGTAATTCCTAACCCTTGCTTTACAACTTGATCTGCTGCTTCATAAGTTAGGGTACCGGATTTAGATACGATCCCAACTTTACCTTTTTTGAAAACAAATCCGGGCATGATTCCTACTTTCGCTTCTCCCGGAGTTATTACTCCCGGACAATTTGGTCCTATCAATCTGCAATTACGACTTTTAATATAGTTTGCGGCCACAATCATATCGGCCACCGGAATTCCTTCCGTAATAGTAATAATCACTTTAATTCCGGCTTCGGCAGCTTCCATTATTGCGTCGGCAGCAAATGCAGGTGGCACAAAAATGATACTGGTATCGGCCCCAACCAGCCTAACGGCATCGGCTACGGTATTAAATACAGGTCGATCCAAATGGGTTTGCCCACCTTTTCCGGGGGTCACCCCTCCTACAACATTGGTTCCGTATTCGATCATTTGACCGGCATGAAAAGTACCTTCACTTCCAGTGAATCCTTGTACAATAATTTTTGAATCCTTATTAACTAAAACACTCATGGAGTTCTACTTTTTTGGTTTGATTTTAAGTTGGACAAAGGTAAACTTTTAGACCCTTTTAAAAAAGTGATTTACACCTTTACTTTGTGGTAAGATTCATTGGTGTCGTCTTTGTCTGTGACCGGCTGACTGACTTGATATCCTCTATACATTTTTTCATCTTTCACTTCCCAAATGGCAATAAAATGAGAGATTCCCAATTCTTCATCAGGGTTTTCAATGGTACGGACATAATATTTATAACGAATAGTGACATGATTATCGTCTTGCAACAAATGACTCACCTCTACTCGTAAATCTTCGTAAGCCCGGCGTATTTCAGAAAAGAAATCAATGATGTCGTCATAATGCATGATCGTAAGACCATCCATACTATTCCAAATAAGTACTAATTCGGGGTGAAAATATTTTTTCAGAACAGTCTTATCGTGCAATATATCAGATAAATAGAAATTCCTTACAACTTCTTTTGCAGTTCTACTCATGTTAATTTATCTAGTTTTTCAATAATATCAGGAATTAAACGAATGGAGGCAATCTCTTTATATTTCTTGCGAAATTCATCTGCCGGAGTACCAAAATATGATTTGTTTGCCTCCAAGGATTTACTTACCCCACTTTGTGCAGATATTATCGCTTTTTCTCCTATAGTTATTCCGCTTGTAATTCCTACCTGTCCCCAAATAGTGACGAAATCTTCAATTAATACGCATCCTGCAATTCCTACTTGAGAGGCAATAAGACATCTCTTACCGATCACCGAATCGTGCCCCACATGAACCTGATTATCAATTTTAGTCCCTTCTCCTATTATTGTAGATGCACTCACTCCTTTGTCTATCGTACATAAAGCACCAATATCCACATTGTCCTGTACAACAACATTTCCACCACTCAACAATTTGTCAAATTTTTCAGGCCTATTCTTATAATAAAAAGCATCAGCCCCCAAAACCGTTCCGGCATGAATGGTCACGTTATTTCCAATGATGGTATTATCGTAAATAGCAACGTTTGGATGAATGACACAATCATCTCCGATCACGACATTGTTCCCAATAAAAACGTTTGGTTGTATAACAGTATGCTTGCCAATCTTGGAAGATTCTGCTATCACTGCGTTCGCTGCCCTGAATGGATTGAAATGCTGCGTAAGTTTATTAAAATCTCTGAATGGATCTTCGGAAATCAACAATGCCTTTCCAATAGGACAATCTACTTTCTTGTTAATCAAGATTACAGTAGCTAAGGACTGTAGCGCCTTATCATAGTATTTTGGATGATCTACAAATACGATATCACCCGGCTGTACAACATGAATTTCATTGATTCCAAGTATAGGGAAATGCGGTTCTCCCACAAATTCACAGTTTAGAATTTGGGCAATAGTATCAAGTGATTGCGGTTTCGGAAACTTCACATTAAATAATTACTTATCAAATATAAAAAAATCCCACCTCAATTAGGATTGGGATGGGATTTATATTTTCCAATCGAAAAAAGTTATTCCTTCATTCGCTCCATATAGTTCCCTTTTTCCGTGTCGATCTTAATATTATCTCCCTCATTGATAAACAAAGGAACATTGACACGAGCTCCCGTTTCAACGGTAGCGGGTTTAGTAGCGTTGGTGGCAGTATTACCTTTTAGCCCGGGTTCTGTCTCTAACACTTTTAAAACAACATGTGCGGGCATTTCGACTGACAAAGGCAATTGATCTTCTGCATTAATGATCACGGTCACTACTTCTCCTTCTTTTAACAGATCAGGGCGATCCAGTGCGCTTTCGGGCAATTGAATTTGGGTATAGTCTTCGGTGTTCATAAAATGATAAGTCGCCCCTTCATTATATAAATACTGGAATTTATGTGTTTCTACACGCACATCCTCAATTTTATGCCCTGCTGAAAAAGTATTATCTAAAACCTTCCCTGATGTAACGCTTCGCAATTTTGTTCTCACAAAAGCGGGGCCTTTCCCCGGTTTCACATGTAAAAATTCAATAATCTTATAAATGTCATTATTGTATTTAATACAAAGTCCTTTCCTAATATCTGAAGTACTTGCCATAATATATTGTTGTTGTATTTTTTTTAATTCTGAAAATAACCCTTCATGATTCCTCGCTTCGAATTTTTGATGAACTGTAAAATTTCATCACGCTCCGGCGTAGCTTCCATTTCGGCTTCAATTATTTGCGAAGCTTGGGTATTGTTATAATTTTTTTGATAAAGAATTCTGTATATATTCTGAATTTCTTTAATTTTTTCAGGGTCAAATCCCCTCCTACGCAAACCAATGGAGTTAATCCCGACATAGGAAAGTGGTTCTCGGGCTGCTTTAACAAACGGCGGAACATCTTTTCTAACCAAAGACCCCCCTGTTACAAACGCATGATTGCCGATCATACAGAACTGATGCACCGCGGTCATTCCTGCCAGCACCACATAGTCGCCAATAGTTATGTGTCCTGCCAAGGTACTATTGTTTGAAAATATACAATTGTCTCCAACGATACAATCATGAGCAATGTGGCAATAGGCCATGATCCAACAGTTTTTTCCAATAACCGTTTTACCTCGATCTATGGTTCCTCGATTTATGGTAACATATTCCCTTATGGTAGTTCCATCCCCTATCTCGGCGGTTGTATCTTCATCTTTAAATTTTAGATCTTGAGGTATGGCTGAAATTACCGCTCCCGGAAAAATGTTACAATTTTTTCCTATACGAGCTCCCTCCATGATGGTAACATTGGATCCGATCCAAGTTCCCTCGCCAATTACCACATTATTATGTATGGTAGTAAAAGGTTCGATTACCACATTTTTGGCAATTTTTGCCCCGGGATGTACATATGCTAATGGTTGATTCATTCTATATTTTTAGTTTTTACAATTTGAGCCATAATTTCAGCTTCCGAAACAAGTTTTCCGTTGGCATAGGCACGGCCAACCATTTGGCACAGACCTCTGCGGATTGGAGCTACAAGGTCTAATTTAAAAATTAAGGTGTCACCAGGCACCACTTGTTGTTTGTACCTAACATTATCTATTTTAAGCAAATACGTAAGATAGTTTTCCGGATCCGGAACTGTACTAAGGACCAAAATACCACCTGTTTGAGCCATAGCCTCAATTTGAAGTACTCCCGGCATAACAGGTGCTCCCGGGAAATGACCCACGAAAAAAGGCTCATTCATAGTGACATTTTTCAACCCTATTACATGCGTTTCCGAAAGTTCCAAAATTTTATCTACCAATAAAAACGGAGGTCGATGTGGTAACATCGCCATAATTTCGTTTATATCTTTTACGGGAGTCGCATTTAAATCAACTTTAGGCACATAATTACGCTTCTCTAACTTGATAATTTTTGCGAGCTTTTTTGCAAATTGTGTATTTACATAGTGACCCGGTTTGTTTGCGATTACTTTTCCCCTGATCCGTGTCCCTACTAACGCTAAATCGCCAATAACATCAAGCAATTTATGGCGTGCCGCTTCATTAGGGTGGTGTAGAGTTAAATTATCTAAAATTCCATTCGGTTTTACTGAGATTTTATCTTTTTTAAAGGCGTGTCGCAGCTTTTCCATTGTTCTTTCTGAAAGCTCCTTATCTACATATACAATCGCATTATTCAAATCTCCACCTTTTATGAGTCCATTTTCGAGAAGCATTTCAATCTCATGAAGAAAACTGAAGGTCCTGGAATCAGAAATTTCATTTTTAAAATCGGAAATATGTTTTAAAGATGCATTTTGAGTTCCAAGAACCTTGGTTCCAAAATCTACCATTGTAGTAACCTGATATTCTTCGGCAGGAATGACGGTAATCTCACTGCCACTTTCTTCATCTATAAAAGATATCACCTCCTCTACGACAAATTCTTCACGAACCGCTTCTTGTTCAACAATTCCTGCTTTTTCGATTGCTTCTACAAAAAACTTGGAAGAACCATCCATGATCGGTGGTTCCGAAGCATTTAATTCAAGTATGCAGTTGTCAATCTCCAATCCTACCAAGGCTGCCAATACATGCTCCGAGGTTTGGATCTTAACCCCTCTCTTTTCTAAATTGGTCCCTCGTTGTGTATTTACCACGTAAGTTGCATCGGCCTCGATCACGGGATGTCCTTCCAGATCCACCCGCACAAAAGCATATCCATAATTCTCTGGAGCCGGCTTAAAAGTCAAGGTAACATCCTTACCTGTGTGCAATCCCACTCCGGTAAGCGAAATTTCTTTGCCTATGGTACGTTGTTTTGACATGCAATTAGTCATTTTCTGATTTTTTTTCAAATGAATTTAAACGCTCCACAATTTTTGGGAGGTTTTTAAAGTGCACATAGCTTTTGTTGTAATCACCATAATTTAATGCGGGTGACCCTTGTAATACTTCATTGTCTTTTACGTTCCGTCCTATTCCGCTCTGCGCTTGGATACGAACGTTATTTCCTATAGATATATGCCCCACGATACCGACTTGCCCACCGATCATACAATTCTCTCCAATTTTGGTAGAACCTGCGATCCCGGTTTGCGCCGCAATTACCGTATTCTTACCAATTTCAACATTATGGGCTATTTGAATCTGATTATCCAATTTCACTCCTTTCCGAATTATGGTCGAACCTAATGTAGCTCTGTCGATGGTAGTCCCGGCCCCAATATCTACATTTTCTTCGATAATCACATTTCCAATTTGCGGCACTTTGTTATACTCTCCTTTTTCATTGGGTGTAAAACCAAATCCGTCTGCCCCGATGATAACACCACTATGAATGACCGAATGATTACCGATGATTGTTTCCGAGTAAATTTTAGCCCCCGCAAACACGGTTATATAATCACCTAAAACCACATTATCACCAATATACACATTGGGATAAATCTTAACATGATTACCTATGCGAACATTTTCTCCAATATAAGCAAAGGCACCTATATATATCTCTTCACCGTACGTTGATGATCCGGAGATAAAAACCGGTTCTTCAATCCCGGTCTTATTCATTTTAACCTGATTGTAATATTCCAGCAGTTTGGAAAATGCTTTATAAGCATCATCCACCCGGATCAAAGTAGTGTTGATGGGGCTTTCCAAAACAAAACCATGATCCACGATCGTAATGGATGCTTTTGTCGTATAGATATAATGTTTGTATTTTGGATTCGCAAGAAAGGTTAAACTTCCTTGTGTGCCCTCTTCTATTTTAGCGAGTTTGGACACCGTTATCTCTCCATTACCCTCTACGGATCCTTCCAATATGCCCGCTATTTGATTGGCTGTAAATTCCATTTAAATGTTTGAATGCTGCAAATATAAAAAAAGCGTTGTTAATGTGACTTTGGGTAACATAGATAATGTTTAACTACCTCTTTGGACAATGCCTCAAGGTTTAATTGATCACTTGCTTTGGCCACATCCACCACTTTACCATTTTTTTTAATTAAATTAATATTATCCTTATCCATATGATAGGCTAAATTTGATATCTCGCCGGTAAACACAAAATAAGATGCTTCATCCGCTGAAAGGTTGTGTCTCTCCATCACTTCATGCAAGAGCTGATTGACCTTACCCGGCTCAGGAGCATCACTTTTTAATTTTATTTTGAGTAAATCTCGATTCAATAACATTCGTGATAACTCTGAAAGCACAAAATCTGTATGACCCTCCCATGCTTTCATAGCGGAAATAATATCGTAATCGTCCAATTTTGAGAATTTCTTTAAAACATCTTCATTGAACTCGGTCAAGGTAATATTGTGATTTAAAAAATAGGAGAAAGCTTCACTCGCTTTTAAAACCTCCCCTCGCTGCGATAAAAATTTGGCCCGTTGCAACAATTTTAGTAATAGTTGCTCGGCCACCAAAGAAGTCTTGTGCAAATAAACTTGCCAATACATCAATCTACGAGCAACGATAAATATTTCAACAGAATAAATTCCCTTTTCCTCGACCACCAATTGGTCATTTTTCACGTTCAACATGGCAATGAGTCGCTGGGAATTGATGTTTCCTTCTGCTACACCCGTAAAAAAACTATCCCTTCGAAGGTAATCCAACCGATCCATATCCAACTGTCCCGATACCAATTGATGAAGAAAATTTCGATGATATTGGTTTTTAAAAATAGTGATGGCCAGACTTAATTGTCCGTTAAATCTATCGTTAAGGTGATTCATAAATAACAAAGAAAGATTTTCATGACTCACCTCTTCTACGATGCTGTGCTCCATAGCATGAGAAAATGGACCATGTCCAATATCATGGAGCAAAATAGCTATTTGCAGTGCAGTCTCCTCTTCCTCTGAAATTGCTATTCCTTTAAATCGAAGCGTTTGAATAGCTCTTTGCATTAAAAACATAGCGCCCAAAGCGTGATGAAATCGTGTGTGATGAGCTCCCGGGTACACCAAATAGGACATGCCCATTTGAGTAATCCTTCGCAAACGCTGAAAATATGGATGTTGTATGATTTCAAAAATTAAATCATTTGGCACAGAAATAAACCCATAGATCGGGTCATTTATAATTTTCAGTTTATTGGGTGCAGCCAAACTTTAACTTTTAATTAGTAATAGAACTTTTACCTTTGAGATACTACATCAATATTTTTGATGTTATTAGTATATATTCGAAAGTACTATACTCGAATACTTCACAAATATACATATATGAACAACATAAAAGTACTCTGGGTTGATGATGAAATTGACTTGTTAAAACCTCACATTTTATTCCTTGAAAACAGAAATTATCAAGTAACTACTGCCCAAAGTGGTACCGAAGCATTAGTTGAAATTCAAAAAGAAACCTTTGATATTGTTTTTTTAGATGAAAACATGCCGGGACTCTCCGGTCTGGAAACTTTGGCCGAGATCAAAGAACAGCAAGCGAACCTGCCTGTGGTAATGATTACCAAAAGTGAAGAGGAATATATTATGGAAGAAGCCATAGGTTCAAAGATTGCAGACTACCTAATTAAGCCGGTAAACCCCAATCAAATTTTGCTAAGCTTAAAAAAGAATTTAGATCACACGCGACTTGTATCTCAAAAAACAACCAGTAACTACCAACAGGAGTTTCGTAAGATCTCCATGGAAATGTCTACTATAAATGATGCTTCCGGTTGGGCAGAATTATATCAAAAACTAGTTTATTGGGAACTGGAGCTCGAGGATATTGCGGACGGCAGTATGTTTGAAATTCTAGAATCTCAAAAACTTGAAGCCAATACACAGTTTTGTAAATTCATTGAGAAAAATTACGAATCCTGGTTTCAAGGAGATGAAGACACACCTATCATGTCTCACACCTTATTTAAAGAAAAAATTGCCCCTATATTGGATGACAATCCAACGCTATTGGTCGTCGTTGATAATTTGCGCTATGATCAATGGAAGGCTTTTGAACCTATGCTGTCCAACTCCTACAAAAAAGTAGATGAAGAGCTTTTTTACAGTATTTTACCCACAGCTACTCAATATGCCAGAAATGCTATTTTTTCAGGCTTGATGCCGAGTGAAATGGAGAGATTATTTCCTGCATATTGGTTAAATGATACCGATGAAGGGGGAAAGAATCTTTATGAGGAAGATTTTTTAAAAGCACAGTTGAAAAGATTAGGAAAAGATCTTAACTGGAGTTATCACAAGATTTCAAGTTTAAAACAAGGTAAACGACTTTCTGAAAGTTTTAAAACTCATAAAAATGAAAATCTCACTGTAATTGTTTACAACTTCGTAGATATGTTATCTCATGCGAAGACCGAAATGGAAGTAATAAAGGAATTAGCCTCAAATGATAAATCCTACCGGTCTTTAACCAAGAGTTGGTTTAAGAATTCCCCTTTGATGGAAATTATACAGCAAGCCGCACATCTAGGATTCAGATTGGTCATTACAACTGACCATGGCACCATAAACGTCAAGAACCCGTCTAAAGTGATCGGTGATAAGAATACCAGTCTTAATTTAAGATATAAAACCGGTCGAAGCTTATCCTATGAAGAAAAGGACGTACTGGCATTCAAAGATCCAAAAGCCATCAAATTACCCTCTATTAATATGAGCAGTTCATTTATATTTGCCAAATCTGATCTATTTTTTGCCTATCCTAATAACTATAATCACTATGTAAGTTATTACCGAAATTCCTATCAACATGGAGGAGTATCACTAGAAGAAATGATTATCCCATTCTCTATCTTGAACCCAAAGTAAACTTTTTTGTAGGATTTTTCTACTATATAATCTTTTTAGCGATTTTTTCATCCAATAATCGGAATTAGTACTATATTTGCTTCAGCCCTTGAACCATGGAACGTACTTATTCTGTTTCTGAATTACCCGAAGTAGCCGGTATGGTATTGAAAAATACACATACCAAAACTTTATTGTTTTATGGGGCAATGGGTGTGGGTAAAACTACCTTGATCAAAGAGTTGGCAAAAAAAATCGGCGTGCTGGACGAGTTAACCAGCCCGACCTTCTCTTTAGTAAATGAATATGCACTTGAAAAGGATAAACTCTATCATTTTGACTTTTATCGGATCAAGAATGAATTGGAAGCAATGGATATTGGTATTGAAGAATATTTACAATCTGGACATTGGAACCTCATTGAATGGCCGGATAAAATTGTAGGATTACTGCCACAAACAAGTACGAAAATAGAATTGAGAAAAAACGATAACGGAACAAGAACTATAAACCTAATTAATAAGAAATAAAGCAACGACAATACTTTTCAGCGTTTTCGCAGTGAATTTCAGTAAAAAATAACCACTGAAAATTGACTCGCATATTTGTAATAGGCATAAACTATACAAACTACGCTGAAATTAGATGAAATACTTGGCTTTTTTTGGGATACGTTTGTACTATAAACCTCACAAAAAA